>NZ_JAMZBD010000119.1:0-7724 GCF_024158685.1 Halomonas sp. 707D4
ACGATGATCACCGCGGTCATCAGTCCCGGCAGCGACGCGACCAGGCTCAAAAACAGCGCCTGCCAGCCGGGAAATGCCTCGCCCTTGTAGCCGCGCTTCACCGCGACGATGTACGCCGCTACCGCCAGGCTCAGACACATCAGGATGCCCGGCACGATGCCGGCGATGAACAGCTGCGTCACCGAGATACCGCCGCCGGCGGCCACCGCGTAGAGGATCATGTTGTGGCTCGGCGGGATGACCACCCCGGCAATAGAGGAGGTGACCGTGACGTTGACCGCGTAGTCGGCGTCGTAGCCCTTCTCCTTCATCACCGGGATGAGAATGGAGCCCAGCGCCGAGGTATCCGCCACCGCCGAGCCGGAGATACCACCGAACAGCATGGAGGAGCTGATGTTGACCATGCCGAGTCCGCCGCGCATCTTGCCCACCATGGCCGAGGCCAGGCGCACCAGGCGCGTCGAGATCCCGCCATGCAGCATCAGCTCACCGGCGAAGATGAAAAAGGGAATCGCCAGCAGCGAAAACACCGAAATGCCCGACAGGATCCGCTGGAAGGCGACGAACAGCGGCAGCCCCTCGTACATGAAGGTGGCGACCGCCGCCAGCCCCACGGCGAACGCGACCGGCGCGCCGGCCACCAGGCCCAGAAAGAAGAGTCCAAACAGGATGAGTAGCCCCATGGCCTAAGCCCTCTCGGTGGAGCGAGACGTGAGCCGCCGGAAAATATCGGCGGCGGCAAACAGCGCAATCAGCACGCCGCAGATCACCAACGGCGCGGCGCGAACACTTTCTGGCAGTCCAATCATGGGAATCGCACGCTGCATGTTGGTCATCACCAACTGCCACCCCTGAAAGGCCATGAAGACGCCAAACACGACGATGAACAGATCAGACACGTGGTGCATCAGTCCACGCAGTAGTGGAGGAAGGCTTTCACGAACGAAATCGATATTGAGATGGCTGCGATAGCGCACTCCGGCCGCTGCCCCCAGACAGGTGATGTACACCACCAGCACCAGCGAGGTTTGTTCGACCCAGGTGGGCGTATCATTGAGCACGTAGCGCCCGAACACCAGCCAGCCGAAGGTCACGATCAACGCGACCAGCATGATGCCAGCGACCCCGACACACACACCGGCTACGGCGTCCAGCACGCGATCGAGCGCCCCCTGCGAGGCCCTGCTCTTCTGCTCGTCCGGGGTTTCAAGTTCTATACTCACGTCACCGACCCTCTTACTCCCCGGCGGCGGCCCGCCGCCGGGAAACGTTCAAACGAAAGATCACTGCGCGGCGCGAATCTCTTCGATCAGCTCGCCGGTGCCGGGATTGTTGGCGATGAACTCCTCGTACATCGGCTCCATCAGGGTCTGGAACGCCTGCTTGTCGTCGACCTCGTTGATTTCGACGCCGGCATCCAGCACCAGTTGGCGGCTCTCCTCGGAGCTTTCGACCCACAGCGCGCGCTGCAGCTCGGAGGCTTTCATGCCTTCGTCACGCACGATCTCCTGATCCTCTTCGGAAAGCGCGTCCCAGCTCGATTTGGCTACGCACAGGCACTCCGGAATGATCAGGTGCTCGGTGAGCGAGAAGTACCCGGCCGCTTCGTAGTGGTTGCTGGATTCGAACGACGGGAAGTTGTTCTCGGCGCCGTCCAGCACGCCGGTGGTCAGGCTCTGGTACACCTCGCCGTAGGCCATGGGGGTTGCGTTACCGCCGAGTGCGGCCATCATCTGCACGTACAGGTCGTTGTTCATGACCCGAATCTTCAAGCCGCGCACGTCTTCCGGCGTGCGGATGGGGCGCTGGGTGTTATAGATACTGCGGGCGCCGGAATCGAACCAGGAGAGTACCACCAGCCCCTTGGCCTCGAGCGCATCCGCGAAACGCTCGCCGATTTCGCCGTCCATCACCCGGTGCATGTGGTCGATATCGGTGAACAGAAACGGCAGCGAGAAGACGTCGGTCTCGGGTACGATCGGGCCCATCGGCCCCATGTTGAAGTTGGCGAAATCGAGCGCGCCATTACGGGTCTGCTCGATGGCGTCGGACTGATCGCCCAGCACGGCGTTGTTGTAGACCCGCGGCGTCACGCGCCCGTCGGTTCGCTCGGCCACCGCCTCGGCGAACGCCTCGAGTGCTTCGGTATTGGGGTAGCCGTCCGGATGGATGTTCCAGCCGCGCCAGTTGGCGGCCTGGGCGGAGACCGCCGCGGCCAGCAGGGTGACCCCGGCGAGGGCGCTGATCGAATGGCGATAGAGGTTTGTTGTTTTCATCACTCACACCTTCTGTATTGGACGTTTCAGTGGTTGAAGGAACGCGCCTGATCGATCAGGCGTTCCAGTTGCTGGCGCTGCGCCGTGGTGGGCATGGTCAACGGCGCCCGAACGCTTCCTGCCGGGCGACCGATGATCGCGGCCCCCTCCTTTATCAAGCTGACGGCATAACCCGCCTTTTCATCGCGCAGGTCGATGAACGGAATGAAGAATTTCTGGGTGATCTCCTTGACCACCGCCGAATCGCCGCGACGCAGCGCCTTGTAGAAGGCGACCGCCATGTCGGGCACGAAGTTGAACACGGCGGAGGAGTAGGTGTTGACCCCGATGGAAAGGTACGCCTCGGCGAAGATTTCCGCCGTGGGAACGCCGCCCACGTAGACCAGTCGGTCACCCACGGTCTTGATGATCTTGTTCAGTGCCTGGATGTCGCCCTTGCCATCCTTGAGCCCGATCAGGTTCGGACAGCGCTCGGCCAGTGCCTGGACCGAAGCCGCCTCGAGTACCCCGTTGCCGCGGTTGTAGTAGATGACATTGAGGGCGGTGGAAGCACAGATCTGCCCGGCGTACTCGACCAGACCCTCCTGCGGGCACTCGGTGAGATACGGCGGCATCAGCAGGATACCGTCGGCCCCGGCCTCTTCGGCTGCCTTGGCGAAGGCCTTGCCGGCCTCGACGCTCAAGCCTGCGCTGGCAATCACCGGCAGCTTGCCGTCGACGACCTCCACGGCCGCCCGAACGATACGCGTGTACTCGTCAAGCGTCAGGTTGAAGAACTCGCCCGTGCCGCCGGCGACGAATACCGCCGAGATGTCATGACCGATGAACCAGGCCAGCCGCTCGCGATAGCGTGGCTCGTCGAACCGTCCGTCGGCGCCGAAATCCGTGATGGGAAAGGAGAGCAATCCATCGCCCACGGCTTCTTTGGTTTGTTGTGATGAAAATTTCACGGCAGCGCCCTCGTATGTGCCCAGGCCGGATGAATCGCTAGGGAGTCGTCTCGAAACAAGCCATTTTTAGTCATACATCATACTTTTGAAAAGTAAGCAACCCGAGCCAGAGTAGCAACTAAAAAGATGGGGGTTGCGACCAAAGTGCTATGGTCGAGGTTAGTGCGCACTACAACGCCACGGATGGGGAGAGTGCCGCCAAAACAAAACGTGCACTCTAGCGGACCAGTGCAGGACACTTGGGATCGAAGGTCCAGCCCGGAATCAGGTACTGCATCGCCATGGCGTCGTTGCGCTGGATGACGTCCAGCGATTGATAGAGCTGATGCGCCTGATTGAGCTTCTCCTCGTCGAGTTCGACGCCGAGCCCCGGGGTGGTCGGTACTTTGAGCTTGCCTTCGCGGATCAAGAACGGCTCCTTGGTGATGCGCTGGCCGTCCTGCCAGATCCAGTGGGTGTCGATCGCGGTGATCTCCCCCGGGCAGGCCGCGGCGACGTGGGTCATCATCGCAAGCGAAATGTCGAAGTGGTTGTTGCTGTGCGAGCCCCAGGTCATGCCCCACTCGTTGCAAAGCTCCCCGACCATGACGGCGCCCTGCATGGTCCAGAAGTGGCAGTCCGCCAACGGAATGTCGACCGCGTTGAGCTGGGCGGCGTACTGCAGCTGTTTGAAGTCGGTGGCGATCATGTTGGTGGCCGTGGGCAGACCCGTGCGTTTCTTGAACTCGGCCATGGTTTCGCGCCCGGAGTAGCTCTCCTCCTGGCCACAGGGGTCCTCGGCGTAGCTTAACAGGTGCTTGATCGGCTCGAGCACGCGCACCGCTTCGTCGAGCGTCCAGGCGCCGTTGGGGTCGAGCGTCAGGCGCGCCTCGGGGAAGGCATCGTGCAGCGCGCGGATGCAGTCGGCCTCCTCCTCGCCTCTAAGCACTCCGCCCTTGAGCTTGAAGTCCTTGAAGCCGTAGCGCTCATAAGCGGCCTTGGCGAGATTGGCCACCGCCTCCGGCGTCAGCGCCTTCTGGTAACGCACCTCGTCCCAGGCATCGACCGGGTCGCTCGTCTTCGGGTAGGGCAGATCCGTCTTGTCCGGGTCGCCGAGCAAAAACAGATAGCCGAGCGCTTCGACCTCGTCGCGCTGGCGACCGTACTGACCCAGCAGGTCCGCCACCGGAAGGCCCACCGCCTGGCCGTAGAGATCCAGCAGCGCCGACTCGAGCCCGGTAATGACGTGAACCGCCACGCGTAGATCGAAGGTCTGGCGGCCACGCTCTTCGCGGCCGTTTTTAGCCAGGGCCAGGCGGGCGCTGTTCAAGGTCTGCTTGAACGCGTTGACGGTGGAGCCCTCGACGATGCCGCGGCACTGCTCGAGTCCCTTGAGAATCCCTTCGCTCGACGGGATTTCACCGACGCCCTGATGGCCGGCGCTGTCTTCCAGAATCACGACACAGCGAATGAACCAGGGCGCGTGACCACCGCTCAGGTTGAGCAGAAACCCATCGTAGCCGGCGACCGGCACGACTTTCATCGACGTGATCTTGGGAAACATGGCGATAGCTCTCTTGTCGTTTGGCACTTTTGCGTCGTTGATACGTTTAAAAGGCGGCGGCTCAGGTCACCGGCGCCGGGTTGAACAGCACCAGGTCGTTATGGATGCCGAGCCGGTCCGCGGCGGCTTGCTTGCGCCCGCTGGCGACGTCGAGGATGAGGTGGAAAAGCTCCCAGCCCAGCTCCTCGATGGTGGCTTCGCCGGTGGCGATGCGCCCGGCGTCGAGATCGATGATGTCGTGCCAGCGCCTGGCCAGATGCGAGTTTGTCGCGACCTTGAGCACCGGCACCATGGCAAGCCCGTAAGGCGTGCCGCGTCCGGTGGTGAAGACCTGCAGGTTCATGCCCGCGGCCAGCTGCAGCGTGCCGCAGATGAAGTCGCTGGCCGGCGTGGCGGCGAAGGTCAGCCCCTTGCGGCGCAGCCGCTCGCCCGGGCCGATGACATCGACGATCGGCGAGTTGCCGGACTTGATGACCGAGCCCAGCGCCTTCTCGACCACGTTGCTCAAGCCGCCCTTCTTGTTGCCCGGCGACGGGTTGGCGCTGCGATCGGCCTGACCCTGCAAGAGGTAGTCGTCGTACCAGGCCATCTGGTCGATCAGCGCCTGGCCGACCTCGCGGTCGACGGCGCGCGGCGTGAGCAGGTGGATGGCGTCGCGCACCTCGGTCACCTCCGAGAACATGACGCTGCCGCCGGCGCGCACGATCAGGTCCGTGGCGAAGCCCACCGCCGGGTTGGCGGTCACGCCGGAAAAGGCGTCGCTGCCACCGCACTGCATGCCCACGGCCAATTCCGAGGCCGGGCAGGTTTCGCGGCTTCGCTTGTTCAAACGCTCCAGGTGGCGCTCGGCCATGGCGAGAATGCCCTCGACCATCTCGCCAAAGCCCTCGAAGCTCTCGTCCTGCAGGCTCAGCACGTTGGCGTCCGGGTCGGCGGCCTCGGTGTTCTCAAAGATCTTCACTGGACGATCTTCAAGCAGCGTCGACGGCTGGAGCTTTTCACAGCCAAGGCCGATCACCATGATCTCGTTGCCGAAGTTCGGGTTCAGCGCGATGTTCTTGAGCGTGCGAATGGGCACGATCGCCGCCGGCGCGTTGATCGCGACCCCGCAGCCATAGCTGTGGTTGAGCCCGACCACGTCGTCGACGTTGGGAAAACGCGGCAGAAGCTCGCGCTTGATCCGCGCGACCACGTACTCCACGGTGCCGGCCACGCACTGAACGCTGGTGGTGATGCCGAGCACGTTCTTGGTGCCCACACTGCCGTCCGGATTACGAAAACCCTCGAAGGTGTAGCCTTCGAGCGGCGCCTGGGCCGGCGGCTGGCGGGTCGCCAGCGGAAGCTCGGAAAGCGCCGGGGCCGTCGGCAGGCGCACGTTGTGCTCGTTGACGTGGGCGCCGCGCTCGATCGCGGTGACCGCGGTGCCTATCACCTCGCCGTAACGCACGATGTCGTCGTTTTCCTTGATCGGCTCGAGCGCCACCTTGTGCCCCTGGGGGATCGGCATCAGCGTCGTGCACGTCTCGTTGATCTTGACCCCTTCGGCAAGGCCCCCGTGCTCGATCACGATGGCGACGTTGTCGCTCGGGTGAACCTGAATGACGCGTGAATTAGTCGTTGGTTGAGTCATGACGCTTTCCTGCAGTGGTGTTCGAAGGGGTATGCATCTGGCTCAGCTCCATTTTCTGGCGAGCGCGCGACTTGAACCCCATTGCGATCGCAAACAGCACCGACGCGGCGATCAGCGCCCAGAGCACCATGGCGATCGAGCTCTTGGTGAAGAAGATGGAATAGGTACCGAAGGACTCGAGGCTCTTGACGAAATAGACCTCCGCCTGGCTTCCCAGAATGAAGCCGATGATCAGCGGTGCGACTTCCAGCCCGATCTTCTGAATCAGATAGCCCAGCACCCCGAAGATCAAAAGCGTCCAGACATCGAACATGATGCCGTAGTTGATCGCGTAAGCCCCCACCACGCACATCATGACGATGAGCGGATAAAGGATGTGCTTGGGGACCATGACCACCTTGGCGATATGCTTGATGGCGAAGAACATCAGCACGAACATGACGAAGTTCGCCAGCACCAGCGCCACCATCATCACATACCAGGTATCGTGGTTTTCCGGAATGAACAGCGGCCCGACCTGAATGCCCTGCAGCGTGAAGGCACCGATCAGCACGGCGGTGGTGGAGTCCCCCGGAATACCCAGCGACAAGAGCGGAATCAGCGCACCACCGGTCAGGGCGTTGTTGGCCGACTCTGACGCGATCAGGCCCTGGGGGGCGCCTTTGCCCATCTGCGAGGAGTCTCGAGCCAGGTTCTTCTCCTGCGTATAGGCGAGCACCGAGGCCGCGCTGCCCCCCACGCCCGGCAGCATGCCGACGAAGGTGCCGATGAACGACGAGCGAGTCAGGTTGGTCAGCCCACCCTTGAAGACCGACAAGGAGAAACCGCCCTCCTTGCCGAGCTTGATGCGCTCACCGGCCGTGTCGCGCTTCACGCCTTTCTCCGCTTCCAGCAGAATCGTCGAGATACCGAAAATGCCGATCAGCACCGGCAGCAGCGAAAAGCCCTCGAACAGGTACGGCTCCATGAAGTCGAACATCAGCCGGGTATGACCGTTGCCGCCATCGGAGATGCTATAGTCGCCGATCAGGCTGAGCCAGATGCCGATCACGCCGCTGAAGATACCGATCAGCATGCTGCTGGACAGCGAGGCGATCACCGAGAGCGCCAGCAGGATGATCAGAAACTTCTCGACATAGGAGAACTTGATCGAGAAGTCCGCCAGCAGCGGCGCGAACAGAAACAGCACCAAGGCGCTTACCAGCCCGCCCACAAGCGAGGCGATGACGCAGATGCGCAGCGCCTTCTCGCCCTCGCCCTTCTGGGCCATCGGGTAGCCGTCGAAGGTGGTGGTGATCGATGAAGGCGTGCCGGGAATGTTCAAC
>NZ_JAMZBD010000120.1:0-7691 GCF_024158685.1 Halomonas sp. 707D4
GTCATGGAAGTGTATCCGCAGGTCGAACTCAGCTCGATCGAGGGCACTGAAGTCGAGCGTCCGGTCGTGAGCGTCACCGATGCCGACGTCGACGAGATGATCGAGACGCTGCGCAAGCAGAACGCCGAATGGAAGGAAGACGACAAGGCCGCCGAAGACGGCGATCAGGTCACCATCGATTTCCAGGGCTTTTTGGGCGACGAGCCTTTCGAAGGCGGCAGTGCCGAAGGCCACGCGCTGGTGATCGGTTCCAACAGCTTCATCCCGGGCTTCGAGGAGCAGCTGATCGGTGCCAAGGCCGGTGAAGAGAAGACCCTGACCGTGACCTTCCCCGAGGACTACCAGGCCGAGCACCTGGCGGGCAAGGAAGCGACCTTCAAGGTCAAGGTCCACAAGGTCAGCACCCAGGCGCTGCCCGAGGTCGACCAGAGCTTCTTCGAGCGCTTCGGTATCGAGGACGGCGACGAGGCCAAGTTCCGCGCCGAGATCAAGAAGAACATGACCCGTGAAGCCTCCCAGGCGGTCGACAATCGCGTCAAGCAGCAGGTGCTCGACGCGCTGAAGAAGGCCAACGAGATCACCGTGCCGAGCGCGCTGGTCCAGCAGGAGACCGACGGCATGAAGCGCCAGGCTGCGCAGCAGTTCGGCCTCGGTGAAGACTTCGACGTCAGCCAGCTGCCCAACGAGCTGTTCGAGGAGCAGGCGCGTGGCCGCGTCCAGGTCGGCCTGCTGCTGGCCGAAGTGATCAAGACTCACGAGCTCGACGCCGACGACGCCGCGATCAAGGCCAAGGTCGAGGAGCTGGCCGAGCAGTACCAGGACCCGTCCGAAGTCGTCGACTACTACATGGGTAACGACGAGCTCAAGACCCAGGTCAAGTCCGCCATCCTCGAAGAGAAGGCGGTCGACAAGCTTCTCGAGCAGGCGACGGTCAAGGATGTCGAAATGACCTACCAGCAGGCGCTGGCCGCTGCCCAGCAGCAGGCAGAGCAGGGCGAAGGCGAAGAGTCCGAGGCCTGATCCAACGCGTGGCGCGCCCGGCGCGCCACTCTCTTACCGGACGCAAGGAATCACCCGAATGAGTGAGTTTGATATTCAAAACGCCGGCGGTTTGGTACCCATGGTGGTCGAGCAGAGCGCCAAGGGCGAACGCGCCTACGATATCTATTCGCGCCTTCTCAAGGAGCGCGTCATTTTCCTCGTCGGGCCGGTCGAAGATTACATGGCCAACCTGGTCGTGGCGCAAATGCTGTTCCTGGAGTCCGAGAATCCCGACAAGGATATCCATCTTTATATCAACTCGCCTGGTGGCTCGGTCACGGCAGGCATGTCGATCTACGACACCATGCAGTTCATCAAGCCGGACGTCTCGACCGTGTGTATCGGTCAGGCGGCGAGCATGGGCGCGCTTCTGCTGACCGCAGGTGCCGCGGGCAAGCGGTACTGCCTGCCCAACTCGCGCGTGATGATCCACCAGCCGCTCGGCGGCTACCAGGGTCAGGCATCGGACATCGAGATCCACACTCGGGAAATCCTCGGCATCCGCGAGAAGCTGAACCAGATTCTCGCCCACCATACGGGCCAGGATATCGAGAAAGTGGCGCGTGATACCGACCGCGACAATTTCATGAGCGCCGACAAGGCTCAAGAGTACGGCCTGATCGACGCAGTGCTGGATAAGCGCCCTACATCCTGATAGCGTTATCGGATTCCCGCTTTTCCAACGAGCTTTCAAGGCGGCGAGCGCCGCCGCAGCGATAGAGGTACGCCAATGGCCGACGGCAAAGGCAAGGACGAAGGTGGCAAGCTGCTCTACTGCTCGTTTTGTGGCAAGAACCAGAACGAAGTACGCAAGCTGATTGCCGGCCCGTCCGTATATATCTGCGATGAGTGTGTCGATCTGTGCAACGACATCATTCGCGAGGAAGTTCTCGAAGCCGATGCCGAGAGCGACGAGGAGCGTCTGCCTACGCCTCGCGAAATTCGCCATACCCTGGATGACTACGTCATTGGCCAGGACCGTGCCAAGATGGTGCTGTCGGTGGCGGTTTACAACCACTACAAGCGCCTGAAGAGCGACGTGCGCGATGGCGACGTGGAGCTGGGTAAATCCAATATCCTGCTGATTGGCCCGACCGGTAGCGGCAAAACGCTGCTGGCGGAAACCATGGCCAGGCTTCTGAACGTACCCTTCACTATCGCTGACGCGACCACGCTGACCGAAGCGGGCTACGTGGGCGAGGATGTCGAGAACATCATCCAGAAGCTGCTGCAGAAGTGCGACTACGATGTCGAGAAAGCCGAGCGCGGCATCGTCTACATCGACGAGATCGACAAGATCTCGCGCAAGTCGGACAACCCCTCGATCACCCGCGACGTGTCGGGCGAGGGCGTCCAGCAGGCGCTTCTGAAGCTGATCGAAGGCACCACCGCCTCGGTTCCGCCCCAAGGCGGGCGCAAGCACCCGCAGCAGGAGTTCGTGCAGGTCAACACTGCCAACATCCTGTTCATCGTGGGCGGCGCCTTCGCCGGGCTCGACAACGTCATTCGTGACCGCGCCGAGAAGGGCGGCATCGGCTTCAACGCCAGCGTCAAGAGCAAGGAGTCCTCGCGCGGCGTGGGTGAGGTGCTGGCCGGCGTCGAGCCGGAGGATCTGGTCAAGTTCGGCCTGATTCCGGAGTTCGTCGGTCGTCTGCCGGTGATCGCCACGCTCACCGAGCTGACCGAGGACGCGTTGATCCAGATCCTGACCGAGCCCAAGAACTCGCTGGTCAAGCAGTACGCCAAGCTCTTCGAGATGGAGGACGTGGCACTGGAGTTTCGCGAGGAGGCGCTGCGCGCCGTTGCCGCCAAGGCGATGGAGCGCAAGACCGGTGCTCGCGGCCTGCGCTCGATTCTCGAATCGGTGCTGCTCGACACCATGTACGAGATCCCCTCGCTCGAGGACGTCAGCAAGGTGGTCATCGACGAGTCGGTCATCGCGGGCGAAAGCCAGCCGCTTCTGATCTACTCCAACCAGCAGAAGGCTCGCGTCGACGGCACCGACGGCTAGTGCGCCTTTCGACCTGAGTGCTCGCAAAAGCCAATCCAAGGGGTCGCCTAGGCGACCCCTTGCCGTTGACTGAGCCGCGCCCGGGCCTGGCCGCTGCGCGAACCCGGGGCTCGGGTCATCGAGCCGCGTCTTCCATACTGTCAAGCGCTTTAAAGTGGTAACGCTTCACCAAGCGCTTCTCCGATTTTGAGGAACGTCTGCGATGCAGCAGAACGCCGATCAGACACAGTGTTTACCCATGTTGCCGCTGCGCGACGTGGTTGTTTACCCGCAAATGGTGATCCCGCTGTTCGTGGGTCGGGAAAAGTCCATCCAGGCACTCGAGGCCGCGATGGAGTCGGACAAGCGCGTTCTCCTGGTGGCCCAGCGCGAAGCCTCCCAGGACGAGCCGGACAACGACGATCTCTACCGCATGGGCACCGTGGCCGACATCATGCAGCTTCTGAAGCTGCCGGACGGCACGGTCAAGGTGCTGATCGAAGGCAACTTCCGCGCCGACGTGGTCGACATCGAGGAGAACGAGGCGGGCTATACCCAGGCACACCTGATCCCGCGCGAGAGCGAGCCGCTCACCTCGCGCGAGCAGGAGGCGCTGGTGCGCGTGCTGCTCAACCAATTCGAGCAGTACGTCAAGCTCTCCAAGAAGGTGCCCAACGAGGTGCTCAATTCGCTCTCCGGCATCGAGGACCCGAGCCGGCTGGTGGATACCATCTGCGCCCACCTGTCGCTGAAGATCGGCGACAAGCAGGAGCTTCTCGAGATGGATCGCGTGCGCGATCGCATCGAGCACCTGATGGCGTTGATCGAGTCGGAGATCGATCTTCTCCAGGTCGAGAAGCGCATCCGCTCTCGGGTCAAGGAGCAGATGGAGAAGACTCAGCGCGAGTACTATCTCAACGAGCAGATGAAGGCCATCCAGAAGGAGATGGGCGAGCTCGACGACGTGCCCAACGAGGCCGAGAAGTACGAGCGCGCCATCAAGGAATCCGGCATGCCCAAGGAGGCCGCCGAGAAAGCCACCCAGGAGCTTAACAAGCTCAAGATGATGGCGAGCAACTCGGCGGAAGCCACCGTGGTGCGCTCCTACCTCGACTGGCTAGTCGCCGTGCCCTGGAAAAAGCGTACCCGCGTCAAGCACGACCTGGTCAAGGCTCAGGAAGTGCTCGACGAGGATCACTATGGCCTTGAGGAGGTCAAGGCGCGCATTCTCGAATACCTCGCGGTGCAGAAGCGGGTCAAGAAGATGAAAGGGCCGGTGCTGTGCCTAGTCGGCCCGCCCGGGGTGGGCAAGACCTCTCTGGGACAGTCGATCGCCCGTGCCACCAATCGCAAGTACGTGCGCCTGGCGCTCGGCGGGGTGCGCGACGAGTCCGAGATTCGCGGCCACCGACGCACCTACATCGGCTCGCTTCCCGGCAAGCTGATGCAACGCATGGCCCGCGCCGAGGTCAAGAACCCGCTGTTTCTGCTCGACGAGGTCGACAAGCTCGGCATGGATCACCGGGGTGATCCCGCCTCGGCGCTGCTCGAGGTGCTCGACCCGGAACAGAACAGCAGCTTCAGCGATCACTACCTCGAGCTCGATTACGATCTCTCGGAGACGCTGTTCATCTGTACCGCCAACTCGATGAACATCCCCGGGCCGCTGCTGGACCGCATGGAGATCATTCGTCTGCCCGGCTACACCGAGGACGAGAAGCTCGCCATCGCTAGGCGCTACCTGCTGCCCAAGCAGCTCGGCGCTAACGGCCTGAAGCCCGACGAGCTGGCCCTCGACGACGAGGCGCTTCTGGAGCTGGTGCGCTACTACACCCGCGAGGCCGGGGTGCGCGAGCTCGAGCGCCAGATCGCCAAGGTGTGCCGCAAGGTGCTGCGCGAGC
The DNA here is from genome assembly GCF_024158685.1 of Halomonas sp. 707D4. Lineage (NCBI taxonomy): Bacteria > Pseudomonadati > Pseudomonadota > Gammaproteobacteria > Oceanospirillales > Halomonadaceae > Halomonas > Halomonas sp. 707D4. Next base: position 4,933 of record NZ_JAMZBD010000120.1, read on the forward strand.
ATGTCGAGGCCGAGGTGAGTGCCAAGAAAGCGGGTGCGACGGTTGCGCGCACGCTCACTGCCGAAGACATCGAGACCTACGCCGGCGTGCGCCGCTACAGCTATGGCCTGGCCGAGAAGGAAGACCAGGTCGGCCGCGTGACCGGGCTTGCCTGGACCTCCGTGGGTGGCGAGATCCTGACCATCGAGTCCGTCGTTACCCCCGGCAAGGGGCGGTTGAACAAGACCGGCTCGCTCGGTGACGTGATGAAGGAGTCGGTGAGCGCGGCCCAGACCGTGGTCAAGGCCCGGGCGGCGGCGTTCGCGATCGATCCGCAGCGTTTCGAGAACGAGGATCTGCACATTCACGTGCCGGAAGGCGCCACGCCCAAGGATGGCCCGAGTGCGGGGATCGCCATGGTGACGGCGATCATTTCCGCCTACACCCAGCGCCCGGTACGCTGCGATGTCGCCATGACCGGTGAGGTCAATCTGCGCGGCGAAGTGCTGCCCATCGGCGGGCTCAAGGAGAAATTGCTGGCAGCCCGCCGGGGTGGTATAAAGACCGTCCTGATCCCTGAGGAAAATCGTCGTGATCTCAAGGAAGTACCGGACAATATCAAGGGAGCGCTCGATATTCGCCCGGTACGCTGGATAGATGATGTATTGACGGTCGCGCTGGCCGATGAAGCGGTAGAAGGAGCGACGACGCTCGCCGGTACCGATCCATCGTTCAAGGGTACTACCGCTGCCAGCACGCACTAAGCAGGTCCGAAGAGGCTTGCATCGATAACGGGCGCCCGGAGCAACGGTCCGGGCGCTCGACACTGGGTCGCTTGACAGGTGTTTCAAGGCATTGCTATAAAACGCAGCTACGCTTTGAGGTTGTACCTGCCGGTGACCGCGCCGTTCAGAGCCATTTTGCGAAACATTTAAGGGGTGAAGTGTGAATAAGTCCGAGCTGATCGAAGCTATTGCCGCGTCTGCCGATATTCCTAAGGCAGCGGCAACTCGCGCATTGGATGCCATGGTGGAGTCCGTCACCGATAGCCTCAAGAAGGGCGACAGCGTTTCACTGGTAGGTTTCGGCACGTTCGCGATCAAGGAGCGCGCCGCCCGTACCGGTCGTAACCCGCAGACCGGTCAGCCGATCGAGATCAGCGCTGCCAAGGTGCCCAGCTTCAAGGCCGGTAAAGCGCTGAAAGACGCCGTCAACTAATTGGCTCGCGTTTTCGTGTAACGTAATGGGCGCATCGCTTGGGCGATGCGCCCATGTTTTTTTCAAGCCCCGGCAACGGGCGATGCGTTTGGCTGCGACGATCTGAGGCAAGCATGCTGCAAAGTATTCGAAACGGCTCCCGAAGCTGGGGAGCCAAAATCATCATCGGGCTCATGGTGGCCGCGATGGCGCTGTTCGGCGTCGAGTCGCTGTTCAGCGCCTTTGGCCGCGATCCCAACCAGGTCGCCAGCGTCAATGGCGAGCCGATCCTGCGCCAGCAGGTGGAACTCGAGGTCCAGCGCGCGCTGCGCTCGGGCCAGGTGCCGCCGGAGCAGGAGCGCGCCCTGCGCAACGACGTACTCGACCAGCTGATCACCCAGGAGCTTCTGAGCCAGTACGCCGAGGAGGGCGGTTTCCATCTTTCCGATGATCAGCTCGACCAGGTCATCGTCACGCTGCCGGAATTCCAGGATGAGCAGGGCCGCTTCAACCCCGATATCTTCCGCAACCAGCTCGGCCGCGCCGGTTACACGCCGATGGCGTTCCGTCAGGAGCTCGAGGGCGATCTGAAACGCCGCTACCTGCAGCAGGGCATCGCGCAGAGCGACTTCAGCCTGCCAAGCGAGCGCGAGCAGATGGCGGCACTGCAGAACCAGCAGCGCAGTTTCCGCTACGTGATGCTGAACGAAGGCGATATCGATTTCACCCCGAACGTCACCGACGAGGACGTCGAGGCTTACTACCAAGCCAACCCGGAGCGTTTCGAGCGTCCGGAGCAGGTGCAGGTCGAGTACGTGCTGATCGATCGCCAGGCGATGGCCGAGAACGTCGAGGTCGACGACGAAGCGCTCAGGCGTGCCTGGCGGGCACAGAACCGCACCGCCGAGCGACGCGTGTCGCACATCATGGTCACTTATGGTGACGAGCGCAGTCGCGATGACGCCGAGGCGCGTGCCCAGCAGGCGCTCGACGATCTCGAACAGGGCCAGTCCTTCGAGGACACCGTGCTGCGCTACTCCGACGATACCGCCAGCGCCGAGCAGGGGGGCGATCTTGGCGTGATCGCACCGGGCATCATGGGGCAGGCCTTCGATGATGCGGCCTTCGAGCTTGCCGAAGGCGAAACCTCGGGGTTGGTCGAAATGGGCGACGCCTTCCACGTGCTGCAGGTCACCGAGGTCGAGGGCCCGAGCTTCGAGGAGCAGCGCGAAACGCTCGCCCAGAGCGCGGCGATCAGCGAAGTCAGCGACGACTTCAACCGCCAGGTGCAGCGCCTGATCGACGAGAGCTTTGCCGCCGACGATCTCGGCAGCGTGGCCGACGATCTGGGCCTTGCACTCCAGCAGACCGGCTGGATCGCCCGCGACGAAGCGACCGGCGTTCTTTCCGAGCCCGGGGTGATGGACGAGGCGTTCAGCGAGGACGTGCTCGATGCCGGCTACAACAGCGAAGTGATCGAGCTCGACGACGACCGGCGCCTGGTGCTGCGCGTGGCGGATCATCGCGAAGCGACCGTGCTGCCGCTGGACGAGGTGCGTGAGGAGATCGAAGGGTACGTCGCC
>NZ_JAMZBD010000121.1:0-7688 GCF_024158685.1 Halomonas sp. 707D4
AGGTCGCCGCCGACACGGTGGAGAAATACCTCACCTGGGGCGAGTCGCCCGCCCAGGTGGCGGACAAGCTCGCCACGGTCAAGGCGGCCGCCGACCGCGCCGGGCGAACGCTCACCTTCGGTATCCGCCTGCACGTGATCGTACGCGACACCGATGCCGAGGCCTGGGCCGCGGCGGAGAAACTCATCGAGCATCTGGATGACGAGACCATTGCCGCTGCCCAGTCGACGCTGGCCCGAATGGACTCCGAAGGCCAGCGGCGCATGGCCGCTCTTCACGGGGGTCGGCGCGATCGGTTGGAAATCAGCCCCAACCTGTGGGCCGGCGTGGGCCTGGTGCGCGGAGGCGCCGGAACGGCCCTGGTGGGGAGTCCGGAAACGGTGGCCGCCCGCATTCGCGAATACATGGCGATCGGTATCGACACGTTCATCTTCTCCGGCTATCCGCACCTGGAAGAGGCCTACCACTTCGGCGAGAAGGTGCTGCCACTGCTGCCCAAGGATCACGCCGCCCCCGTCATCGATACCGAACGAACGGCGCAACGCGGCGAAGTCATGGCCAATAGCACCCCGCCGCGCTGAACGCGCTTCTCCCTGTCACTGCCAGGAGTCATGCTCATGATCGATGATCACTACCTTATCGTTCCCGGCTGGCACGGCTCGGATGCCGATCACTGGCAAAGCCACTGGCAGAGCCGGTTGATCAACAGTTCCCGCACGCGGGTCGAAAGCTGGAGTCATCCTGAGCGCAACGATTGGATAGAAGCGCTGAACCGAGCCGTATCCGGCGCGTCAGCGCCGGTGGTTCTGGTCGCCCACAGCCTTGGCTGCATTACGGTGGCCCACTGGGCGGGCCGTCATCCGAACCTCACCCACAGAATCAAGGGCGCGCTGCTGGTCGCGCCCGCAGACGTGGAGCGGGGAAGCGTCAGTCAGCACCTGGTAGACTTCGCGCCAATTCCCTTGGCGCCGCTGCCTTTCGCGAGCCTGGTGGTGGGGTCGACCAACGATCCGGCCGCCTCGCTCGAGCGCATCCAGCACTTCGCCAATGCCTGGAGCAGCGCCCTGCACGTCATACAGGGCGCGGGGCATATCAATACTCAATCAGGCCACCACCAGTGGCCTGAGGGCATGCGCCTGCTGGGCTGCTTTACGCCTTGCGAGCATCGCATCGCCTGACGCCCGCGACGTCCCGAAGCGAGTGAAAAGGGTCGTCAGGCGTAAGCGGCGCGCGGATTCGCTCGGTCACTGGCCGCACCCGCCGGCGGCAGGGCCTCGATCAGCTCATCGAGCGCGCGCTGGATGCGCGTACTGGCCTCCTCCTCCACCCGGTAAGTACTGACCGTTTCGCGTATCAGCTGCTGCGCGCTGACGTAGACACCGCTCAGCACGTTGCTGGCGCCCAGCGCGGAAAGCACCGGCTTCATGGCATAGTCGATCACGAGCAGGTGACTATCCGAGCCGCCCGTCGCCAGCGGCAGCACTACTTTGCCTTTCAACCCCCGTTGCGGCACCAGATCGAGCAATCCCTTGAGCGCGCCGGAGAACGATGCCTGATAGACGGGCGTGGCCAGGATCACGGCATCCGCCTTGGCGATCGCCTCGCGGTAGCGCACCACCTGCGGGTCGGATACGTCGGCGAAGAATACCGCGTTACCGTCGAATTCGTTGGCGTCGAACACGTCGGTCTGAAAGCCACGTGCCTCGAGCAGGCCCTCGATGAAGGCGATGAGGGCGGAGGTGCGTGATACGCTGCCGGGGCTTCCGGCAATCAATACGATACTCATGGTCGTCTCCCTGGATCGATACATCGTCGTTTCAGCAAGCTGGATTTTCCGGAAAGCCGCCCTGATCGCCCCGCCTCTCGCACGCGGGGCATCGCCGGACGGCCTGTGAATCGCTGTGTCCTCTTTGCGGTCAAAGAGGCCGCCCACCCCCGAGGCTCACCCGGCGCATGTCGCGCACCTCCTTTTCGTCGAAGGCGGAGCGGTAGTGCGCCGTGGCACGGTTGTCCCACAGCACCACGTCGCCCACTTGCCAGCGGTGCTCGTAACGGTGCGCGGGCGTGTAGAGATGGGCGCGCAGCGCTTCGATCAGCGCCTTGCCCGAGGCGTCGTCAAGCTCGGGGATTTCGACCTCGGTCGCCTCCCCCAAGAACAGCAGCTTGTTACCGGACTCCGGGTGCGTGGTGACCAGCGGGTGCGGATGCGCCTCCCCCTTGGGGGGATTGTGCGGCTCACGGTAGCGCGGGCGCGATGAATCGCGGTTCTGGAAAGGGTTGTAGGTGATCAGTGATAGACCGGCGATCGCCTGCCGGGTATCGGCGTCGAGCGTTTCCCAGGCCAGGTTGAGGTTGTACCAGTGGGTATCGCCACCGGTCGAAGGAAGCTTTCGGGCATAGAGCGCGGACGCCTTGGAGGGCCTGGGCGTCCACTGATGATCGACATGGGCAGCGAGCTCGCCGTTACCGGTATAGCCGCCCTTGACGTTGGACACCTTGACGACGTCCGGCGTGATGCCCTGGTCGTTGGTGGCCAGCACGGGGATATGGCCGGGCGGCTGGAACACGTCGCCGAAGTAGGTGGTGAAGTCGAGCAGCTGCTCGTCGCTCAACCGCTGGCCCTTGAAAATCAGGATATGGTGCTCGAGCCACGCCTGCTTGAGCTTTCGATAGTGCGATGCCGACAACGGCTGAGCCAGGTCGATGCCTCGAACCACGGCGCCCAGGGCGCTGCCGGTAGGCGTGATGGTCAAGGTCTGCGAGGCAAGACTGGCTACGCGTGGGCCAGCTGCGGCGGCGGCGATGGTCGCGGTCGAACTCATGAGACGTTCTCCTTTCCAAGGGTCGAGGATTGCGGGTCGTTGAGATGGTCGTTGAGATGGTTGTTGAGATGAAAAGTGTTCAGCAGCGCTTCGCGGTAAGCGACGAAGCGAGGATCGCTGCGCGCTCGCGGCCGGGGCAGGTCGATATCCATGATTTGCAAGGCGGTGCTCTGGTCGCTGGCGAGAATCACGATCCGGTCGGCCAGATAGACGGCTTCCTCGATATCGTGGGTCACCATCACCATGGTGATGGCCTGTTCGCGCCAGATGCGCTCGAGCTCCTGCTGCATGCGAATCTTCTTCATCGCATCCAGCGCCCCCAAAGGTTCGTCAAGCAGCAGCATTTGCGGCGAGATGGCAAGGCCTCGCGCAATGCCCACCCGTTGCGCCATGCCCCCGGAGAGTTGGCGCGGATAGGCGTGGTAGAAGGCCGTCAAGCCGACGATGTCGAGATAGTGGCGCGCCTTTTCCAGCGCCTGGGCGCTGCTGTTGCCGATCAGTTCAAGCCCCATGGCGACATTGGCTTCCACAGTGAGCCAGGGCAGAAGCCGCGGCTCCTGAAAGACCATGGCGCGCTCAGGACCCACGCCTTGGACCGGCTCGCCGTTCAGGTGGATCGTGCCGCTGTCGGACGCCTCGAGCCCCGCCAGGATTCTCAACAGGGTCGTCTTGCCGGAGCCGCTGGCGCCGATGATGGCCACGAACTCGCCGGCGGCGATCTCCAGGTCGATGTCCTTGAGCACCTCGAGCCGGCTCTCCTTGAGCGCGAAGGATTTATGGACGTGGCGAACACTCAGCCCTTTCGCGATCGCCGTCATGGTTTTTCTCCTTCACCGGCCTCGTCGCCCGCACCGGTGCCCTCGGCATCGCCATTGTAGGCATTGGTGTTGTAGGCATTGGTGATGACATCGGCGACCGTCAATTGACCGGCTCTCAGCGTGCCTTCACGCTCGAGCACGCCCAGCCAGTACTGCACGTCGTGGTCATCGAGCCGCGCCTGGTCGCGCACGCCGAACCCGGCCCAGTAGTCCGCCAGCTGCGCATTTTCATTACGCTTTGCCAGCAGCTCGGCGATCAACTCTCGCGCTTGATCCGGGTGGTTTTTCGCCCAGTCTGCGGCGCGTCCGGATTGAGTGACCAGCGTGCGCACCGCCTCTGGGTGGCGCTCGACGAACGCGCGCTGCATGGAGTAGGGGCTCAGGGTGATATCCCCCAAGAGCTCATGGTCATCGAACAGCGAGCGCACGCCGCCGCCCTCTTCGAGCTGCCCTGCAAAGACGGACTGCCAGGCACCGACGGCCGCGATGTCGACCTGCCCGGAGCGCAGCGTCTGGCCGAGCTGCGGCCCCGGCACCGCCACCAGGCGCACCGCGTTATAGGCAATATCGTGTTGGCGCAGATACTCTCGAACGACGTAATCCAGATGCGCGCCCAGCGTATTGACCGCGATGGTCTTGCCGATCAGATCCGACGGCTCGCGAATCTCGCTCTCCTCGAGCACGTAGAAGCGGCTATTGACCGTTTCGTCGACGCCGTTGGACGCCATGACGCCCACGATGTCTGCGCCGTTGGTAATGGCATTGATGGTCGCGGAGGTCGCCGCCCCGGCGATGTCGATCGACCCGGACGCCATGGCGAACAGACTCTCCGGCCCGCCCTGGCTGAAGCCTTCGGAGACCAGCGTCACGCCGTGATCGTCGAGCCAGCCTTTCGCCTGCGCGATTTCCGGCGCCGTGATCTGACCGCGACTGCTGAGATAGCGAATGGTCACCGTCTCGCTGTCCGCCCCTTCGACGCCTTGGGTCTGGCCGGCCAGCGCCGCCTGGCTCGTCAAAAGCCACCACGTGCCCGCCAGTAGCAGCGACGTTTTCCTGCTCCGTTTTCCTGTCGCGAATTGATGCATCGACCTTCTCTCCTGGTTATCGAAATTCATTGCCTTGAATCATTGCCCTTGAATCATTGCCCGTGGACGATGCGCATTACGCGCCGCTCTCGCTTTCCCAACGGCAAAGGCGCCCTTGCAGTGCCACCAGCAGGTAGTTGGCCAGCAGCCCGAGTCCTGCCAGCAGGAAGATGGCGGCAAACATCAGCGGCGTCTGGAAGTTGTATTGGGCATTCATCACCTGGAAGCCGACCCCCTGATTGGCACCGATCATCTCGGCGGCCACCAGCAGCAACAGGGTCGAGGTCGCACTCAGCCTCAGGCCCACGAAGATCGACGGGATGGCGCTGGGAACCACGACGCGACGAAACACCTGGAAGCGCGATGCGCCGAACACGCGAGCCATCTCGATCAGCTTGGCGTCGGTCTGCTGAACGCCCGCGATGGTGTTCATCAACAGCGGAAACACCGAGGCCCAGAAGATGACGAACACCTTGGATGCCTCCCCCAGCCCCATCAGCAGGATGAAGACCGGATAGACCGCCAGCGCCGAGGTCTGGCGAAAGAGTTGCAGGATGGGGTCGAGCGCCTGCTCGATGGCACGGAAGCTGCCCATGGCCAGTCCCAGCGGAATGGCCAGCAGCACCGAAGCGCCGAAGGCGATGCCCGAACGCTGCAGGCTGATGCCGATATCCCTCAGCAGAGTGCCGTGCCACAGCGCGTTGAACAGCGCGACCGCGATCCGGTCCAGCGGAGGGATCACCGCCGCGTTGAGCCAGCCAAGTGAGCTTGCCAGCTGCCATAGCCCGAAGAAGACGACGAGCGCACCGTAGCGGCCAAGACACAGGTTGCCGGTCCGCATCATCGCCTGACTCGCCTGGCGAAAGCGTGTGTCGTTTACCCCGAGCGTCGGAGTGACGCTTCGGGTGTTGACGTCGTAGGTGGTGGCTTTTTTCATTGTGACGGCCCCTTGGCAACCAAGCGTTGCATTCGATGAGGCCTCTACCCTACCCAGCGCTGCTTCGCCGGCTAAATGGTTATCATCGCTAATCATATTGCGAATTGGATATTAGCGCCGACGGGATTCCGGCTTGCTGGCAAGGAGCCAGCACCGGCTTCGAACCCATGGAATCTTCACAACGGGGAATTAAACGACTGGACGTCATCGCTGCCAGCACCGGCCATCGAAGAAAAGGCACGCGGCGGGAGTACGGGGGGAGAAGAGTCACCGCCGGACGTCACGGTAAGTGAGCCCAGCGCGATACGGGCGCTGAAAACGAGTGCTGAAAAAAAGCCGATAGAGCATGACGCTCTATCGGCCTTGTCCTACCCGGCGCATCGATCGACTATCAAAACGCCTTGGGGAACATCATCTGTGGCAGGAACAGGAAGACGCTGGGCAGCAGGATCAGCGCGATGATGACCAGCAGGATCAGCCCGATCAGCGGCAGCACCGCGAGGAAAGCGCGCGGCATCGAGACCTCGCCGATCTGGGTGGCGATCAGAAGGCAGATACCGTAGGGCGGCGTGATCAGCCCAAGCGTCAACGACAGGATCACCACCAGTGCCATGTGCACCTGGTTGATGTCCGCCGCGAGGCAAAGCCCCTGGATGATCGGCAGGAAGATGATCACCGCGGTCACCGGGCTCAGCACCGTGCCGATGACCAGCATGAAGCCCATCACCAGCAGCATGATGCCGATGCGCGAGTCGGTCACCGACAGGATGAAGTTGGCCACCTCCTGGGCGATGCCCAGATACGAGATCAGCCAGCCCATGATGCCGGCTGAAGCCACCGCGAACATCGGCAGCGAGAACGCCACCACCGAGTCGCTGAGAATGCTCGGCAGCTTCGTCAGCGGAATGGCGCGGTAGACGATGAACGCCAGCACCGCGCCGATGAGCACCGCCACCGACGCCGCCTCGGTGGCGGTGAACACCCCGAGGGTGATGCCGCCGAGAATGATGATCGGCAGCAGCATGGGCGGTGTGGCGATGAGTGCGGTGCGCCCCATCTGGCCGAAGGAGAACGTGCCGGTCGCCTTGATGCCGTGGCGCTTGGCCACGTAATAGACGTAGCCCATCTGCATCACCCCCACCAGGATGCCCGGCAGCACCCCGCCCATGAACAGCGCCCCCACCGAGACGTTGCCGAAGGCGCCATAGATGACCATCAGGATCGATGGCGGGATGATGCCGCCGAGCACCGACGAGGCCGCCGTGAGCGCCACGGCGAAAGGCGCCGGGTAGCCGGACTTCTTCATCGCCGGGATCAGCACCGCGCCCACGCTTGCGGTGTCCGCCGCCGCCGAGCCCGAGAGGCTCGCGAACATCATCGACACCATGACGTTGATATGGCCAAGCCCGCCGCGAATGTGGCCGACGGTGCTGTCGGCGAAACGCAGCAGCCGGTCGGTGATGCCGCCATCGTTCATCAGCCGCCCGAGCAGCAGAAAGAACGGCACCGCCAGAAGCGGAAAGGAGTTGATGCTGGCGAACATCTGGTTGACCACCGAGGTGAGCGGCAATCCCAGTTGCAAGATGGTGACGATGGAGGCCAGACCGATGGCGAAGGCGATCGGAACGCTCAGGGCGATGAGCAGCAGGAAACTGCCGATCAGGGTCAGGAGAGGGTTCATGAATCGATGGCCTCGGGGGTGGGGTCAGCATGACCGCGGGTGAGTGTCTTGATGTCCTGCAGGATGACTTCGATGGAGAACGCCAGCATGGCGACCCCCGCCACCGGCATGGCAGCGAAGACGTAGGCCATGGGCGTGCCCAGCGCCACCGAGCGCCGGTGCCAGCCCATGTCCACCAGCACGTTGCCGTTGACGATCAGCACGTAGATCACCGGAAGGCAAGCGAGGCTGCCGAACAGGCGCAGCGCCCGCTGGGTGACGGCGAAGCGGGTCGGGAAGACATCCACCACGTAGTGGCGCCGGCGCCTAAGCGCCACCGCCGCGCCCAGGAACACCGCCCAGATG
>NZ_JAMZBD010000122.1:0-7675 GCF_024158685.1 Halomonas sp. 707D4
GGGCCTCGCTTCGTCGGTCGACTCGGGGGGATTCAGGCTGCCAAGTTGGCCGGGTTCACTGCTTTTCGCTCAATAACGCGGCGGCTGGGCAACGTCGCTCTTGTTCGCGGCATTGTTCTTGAGGCCAAAGTCTTCGGAGAGCGTGCCGCCCTTGCCATCGGCGTAGTCGCGCGGCATGGCCGGGGAGTCGCTGGCGCCGGGCGTGGCATGAGGTGTGCCGGCCTTGGGGGCATCGTCCTGCGCGGGAGTCGGGCGGTGGGCGAGCTGCCACTGACCGGCATCTTTTTGCATCTGCCTCTCGAGCTCGTCGGCCTGGCGACGAATGCCGTTCAGGCAGTCGCGCACGTTGCCGAAGTGGCCGCCCATCGCCTTCTTGAGCTCGGCGATCTGGTGCTCGCGCTCGAGCAGCGTCTGCTTGAGCGATGCCCGGTGACGCTCACCCCGGCTCATTAGCCGGTAGCACGCAAGGCCGATGAGAAAACCGACGACCAGGCCGACGAGTGCATAGATGAATGGTGAGTTTGCTTCCACAGTCTTCTCCCTGAAAGTGATTGACGCTGTTCCGGCGTATCGCTGAGCGTGCTGGCGAACCCTACTGCATTATAGGCGCCTGTCGGCGGCTCGGGTCAATGCGCCGATGCGCTCATTGCTTAACGCGCGTATAATTAGCCGCCTTCACGCACTGGCCGCCTTGGCCGCGCCATCGACCGGGAGAGTATTGAATGTCATCGACTGTCGCCTCGGCAAAGGCAAGTCCCGCCCATCCGCCCACGCCCCTTCAGCGCTATCGACGCGACATTCAGCGCGACGACTTCCAGTTCGATGCCGCCCAGCAGAACGCGGTCGAGAATCTGCAGCGCCTCTATGACGAGCTTCTGGCCACGCCCTCGACCACACCCAAGACCGTGGTGGCCCACAAGGGGCTGAAGGCGCGCATGGCGGGACTCATGGGCAAGAAGAAGCCGCAGGGCGAGCCGGCGCTGCCGCGGGTGCGCGGGCTCTATTTCTGGGGCGGGGTGGGGCGCGGCAAGACCTATCTCGTCGATACCTTCTTCGAGGCGCTGCCGTTTCCCGACAAGATGCGCACCCACTTTCACCGCTTCATGCAACGGGTGCACAACGAGCTCAACCACTACAAGGGCGAGAAGAATCCGCTCGAGCTGATCGCCGGCAAGTTCGCCACTGAGGCGCGGGTGATCTGCTTCGACGAGTTCTTCGTCAAGGACATCACCGACGCGATGATTCTGGCCAACCTGCTCGAGGCGCTGTTCGAGCGCGGGGTGGTGCTGGTGGCGACTTCCAACATCGTGCCCGACGACCTCTACAAGGATGGCCTGCAGCGCACGCGTTTTCTGCCCGCGATCGAGCTGCTCAACCGCCACTGCGAGGTGGTGAACGTCGATTCCGGCGTCGATTACCGCCTGCGCGCGCTCGAGCGCGCCGAAATCTTCCATGCCCCTTGCGACGAGGCGGCCGAGCGCGAGCTTGCCCGCAGTTTCAAGGAGATCGCCGGCCAGGCCGGTGAGGCCGAGGCGCCGCTCGAGGTGAATCATCGCGTGCTCAAGACTCGCAGGCTCGGCGACAACGTGGCCTGGTTCGATTTCAAGGCGCTGTGCGACGGCCCGCGCAGCCAGAACGACTATATCGAGATCGCCCGCGAGTTCCATACCGTGCTGGTCTCCAATGTGCCCCAGATGGGCGCGAAACAGGACGACCAGGCGCGGCGTTTCATCAACATGGTGGACGAGTTCTACGATCGCGGCGTCAAGCTTCTGATGTCCGCCGAGGTGGCGGTGGAGTCGCTCTACACCGACGGCAAGCTGACCTTCGAGTTCGAGCGCACGCTGTCGCGGCTGCAGGAGATGCAGTCGCGCGAATACCTGGCGCTTCCCCACAAGCCGTGAGTCGTGAAAAAAGCCGCGCGGTACTTAACTTGTCGGCAATGCTCGTGTAGAATGCCGCCTCGCTGTACGTTACAGGCCTTTCGAGACGCACGTGTCGGCGGGTCGGTAACCAAAAAGAATAGGGATGGTGAAAGGCGTCATGCCTTCTCACCCAACACACTTAAACTGGTGAAATTCATCCATGAAGACGTTCAGTGCTAAGCCGCAGTCCGTCCAGCGCGACTGGTATGTTGTCGATGCTACGGACAAGACGCTCGGTCGTCTGGCCACCGAAATCGCTCGCCGCCTGCGTGGCAAGCACAAGCCCGAATTCACGCCTCACGTCGATACCGGCGACTACATCGTCGTGATCAACGCCGAGAAGGTCCAGGTTACCGGCAACAAGGCCAAGGCCAAGACCTACTACCGCCACACCGGTTACCCGGGCGGTCTGCGCTCCATGACCTTCGACAAGATGCTCGACCATGCGCCCGAGCGCATCATCGAGTTCGCCGTCAAGGGCATGCTGCCGAAGGGCCCGCTGGGTCGCGCCATGTACTCCAAGTTGAAAGTGTACGCTGGTGCCGAGCATCCCCATACCGCTCAGCAGCCGCTTGAACTGAACATTTAAGGAAATCTTCGCCATGTCACAGCAATATTACGGTACCGGGCGCCGCAAGACTTCCACCGCTCGTGTGTTCCTCAAGCCGGGCTCCGGCAAGATCACCGTCAACAACCGCGCCCTCGACGAGTTCTTCGGTCGCGTGACCGGTCGCATGGTGGTTCGTCAGCCCCTCGAGCTGACCGAGACCCTGAACCAGTTCGACGTCTACGTCACCGTTGAAGGCGGCGGCGGTTCTTCCCAGGCCGGCGCCATTCGTCACGGCATCACCCGCGCTCTGATGGAATACAACGAAGAGCTGCGCCCGGCGCTGCGCGCTGCCGGTTACGTGACCCGCGATGCCCGTCAGGTCGAGCGTAAGAAAGTCGGCCTGCGTAAAGCACGTCGCCGTCCGCAGTTCTCCAAGCGTTAATTTCAGCGCTGGTACTGCGAGAACGCCCAGGCCCATGGCCTGGGCGTTTTCATGTCGGCCCCGTGCGTTGAGAGCAAGTGCCCAAAAGCGTGTAAAGGGATGTTAAGGTGCGTCGAGCGCCGCAAGCGAGCGCGGAGTCGCCAACATCGGAGGCTCCCGGCATGGTATCATTGACTACTGTTCTATAACGAGGATGCTTTCATGGGTGTTGTGGCCAAGCGGTCTTCTATGATCTTCTACTCCGGAAACGACGATCATTTTAGCCATCGTGTGCGCATTGTTCTGGCCGAGAAAGGGGTCGCCGTGGACATCGTCGATGTCAACGACGACCAGCCGCCGCAGGAGTTAGCCGATCTCAACCCCTACAACAGCGTCCCCACGCTGCTGGATCGCGATCTGGTGCTCTACGAATCCAAGGTGATGATGGAGTACCTGGACGAGCGCTTCCCGCACCCGCCGCTGCTGCCGGTCTACCCGGTCGCCCGTGCCCAGAGTCGGCTCTGGATGCACCGTATCGAGCGCGAATGGTGCCCCTTGCTCGACCAGATTCGCACTGGCGGCAAGAAGGAGGCCGACAAGGCGCGCAAGGAGCTGCGTGAAAGCCTGATCGGCATCTCGCCGATCTTCGAGGACATGCCTTACTTCATGAGCGACGAGTTCACGCTGGTCGACTGCTGTCTGGCACCGATCCTGTGGCGCTTGCCGGAGCTCAACATCGAGCTGCCCGAGAAGCAGGTGAAGCCGCTTCTGAGCTACATGGCGCGGGTTTTCGAGCGCGACGCGTTCAAGGAGTCCTTGAACGAGCGCGAGAAAGAGATGCGTACATAACCCTTCAGGGCCTCGCCGGTGGCGGGGCCCTGCCGATTTTGAAAGAGGGAAGTCTGATGAAATCGAGCCGTCCCTATATTGCCCGAGCCCTGTATCAGTGGCTTCTCGACAACGACCTGACGCCGCACCTGGTGGTGGATGCCACGCTGCCCGGGGTCGAGGTACCGCGCCAGTTCGTGCAGAATGGCCAGATCGTGCTCAACGTCGCCCCCACGGCGGTGCGCGACTTGTTCATGGAGAACCAGGCGATCGGTTTCAGCGCCCGCTTCGGCGGCCAGCCGATGAACGTTCTGATTCCCACCGAAGCGCTGATCGCGATCTACGCCCGCGAAAACGGCGCAGGCATGGTCTTCGGCCACGAGCCCGAGCTCGAGTCCGAAGAGGATGAAGGCGAGGCGGACGATGCGCCGCGCGACGAGGATGCAGGGCCCCAGCTCAGCGTCACCGAGTCCACCGACGGGCCGGACGACGAGCCGCCAAAGGGCGGCAAGCCCAAGAAGAAGCCGACCCTTCGCGTCGTCAAGTAACTGGTCGTCGCGTAGTTTCCGATCCGGCACGAAAAAAAGCCTCGCATTCGCGAGGCTTTTTCATGGCAGGGTGGCGAGCGTCAGTCGATGTAGTCGAAGACCTTGACGATGCGCTGGATGCCGCCCACCGCCGAGGCGGCATTGACGATGCGGTCGGATTCCTGGCGGGTCACCATGCCCATCAGGTAGACGCTGGCGTTTTCGGTGGTGACCTTGAGTTTCGACGAGTCGATCGAATCGTTGGTGGCCAGGTGGCTGATCACGTTGGTGGTGAGCCAGGTATCGGTCAGGCGCTGGCTGGCGGGCAGGTTGGCGGCGATCGCCAGCTCGTTGTGCACCTGGTTGACGCCGCGCAGGCTGGAGGCTACCTGGCCCGCCTTGTCGCGCAGCTCCTCGCTGGGTACCTGGCCGACCAGCAGCACCGAGCCGTTGTAACTGTGGGCGCGAATGCGGGCGTCGCCCAGGCGCGCATCGGCGCGATCCAGGGCGCGCTCCACCTGGCGCTCGATGGTCGAGTCCACGGCCTGCACGTCGTTGCTGCGCTGGCCGTAGTTGGAGGGATTGGAAGCTGAGTTGTTGGCGCAGCCTGCCAGCAGCACCGCGCTGCAAACGCCCATCAGGCAAAAGGTACGAAACGCGTTACGAAGGGCCATTGTCGACTCCTTGAGAAAGAGGGTTGACCTGGGCGGGCTCAGGCGGCGCCGCCGAAGAGTTGCTCGTCGATCAGATCACACAGGCAGTGGATCACCAGCAGATGCACTTCCTGGATGCGAGCGGTGGAGGTGGCCGGCACGCGGATCTCGCAGTCGTCCTGGCCCAGAAGCGACGCCATGTCGCCGCCGTCGCGGCCGGTGAGCGCCACCACCGTCATGTCACGGTCGTGAGCGGCCTGGATCGCCTGGACGATGTTGGCGGAGTTGCCGCTGGTCGAGATCGCAAGCAGGATGTCGCCCGGCTGGCCCAGCGCCCGGATCTGCTTGGAGAACACCTCGTTGTAGCTGTAGTCGTTGGCGATCGAGGTGAGCGTGGAGGTGTCGGTGGTCAGTGCCAGCGCCGGCAGGCTCGGGCGCTCACGCTCGAAGCGGTTCAAGAGCTCGGCGGAGAAGTGCTGGCTGTCGCCGGCGCTTCCGCCATTGCCGCAGGCCAGGATCTTGCCCTCGCTGACCAGGCATTGCACCATCATCTGGCTGGCCACTTCGATGAACGGTGGCAGCACTTCGCTGGCATAGGTCTTGGTGTCGATGCTGGCGTTGAAGTGGTCGAGAATGCGGGATTGAAAGTCCATGAGGGCTTCCTAATGTCATGTCAGTAAGCGTCGAAAGCCGCCTTCTCCCAGTGGAATTCCAGAGAAGGGGAGTGGCCGGTGATGGCTAGAATATCAAAACGGCACGGGGTTGAGACAGCGTGACGCGCGATATACAGCGAAGCGGCGCGAATCAGGCGCCGCTGCTTGGTGGGGGTGATGGTTTCCAGGGGGTGGCCGTAGGCGGAGGTGGCGCGATGCTTCACCTCGACGAAGACCAGGGTGTCACCGTCTCGCATGATCAGGTCGAGCTCGCCGCCCTTGACCTGGTAGTTGGTACTCACGAGCGAAAGCCCCCGGTCGATCAGCCATCGGGCGGCCAGGCGCTCAATGGCCAGACCGCGCTTGCGCGCGGTCTGGGGTCTATCAGTCACCCAACAGTCCCGGGGTCAGGATCGGGCCGGGCCGGCCGTTCTGGAAGCGTGCCCAGGGCAGTTCGCGATGGATGCGACCATCGCCTGCGACCGACAGCTCCCCGGTGGCGCCGTTGAAGCCCTGGATCGAGGAGATATCCGACAGGCGGGTGGCGAGTTCGAAGGCGTCGACGCCCATCGCCTGCAGGCGGAACAGCGAGGCGTCGCCTTCGCCACTCAGTGCCTCGTAGCTCTGGTAGAAGGGCAGAGCTTCCGGGCCGCCAACGGCGGCATCGGGGATCTGCCACGGGATATCGACGAACATGACGTCGTTCAAGTCCTGGTCGAGGCGCCGCTCGCGGGAGCCTTCGTTCAGGTGCGACGTGGCGTAGATCGGCAGGTCCGGCGCGTAGTAGTAGTCCATGGTCGGCGGTACCTGGCGCGCGTACTCAGGCAAGGCGAGCAGGAACAGGGCGTCGATGTTGCCGAGCTGGGCGCGGTCGCCGCTGACGTTGAGCGCGGTCTGCACGGCGTTGGAAACGGGGTTGCTCGGGTTGTAGCGCACCGCGTTGGTCACTTCGCCCCCCTGGCCCTGGAACTCGTTCCAGAAGGCTTCGCCGACCCGGCGGCCCCAGTCGTTGTCCGGCACCATGACCGACATCTGGCGACGACCGTCTTCATAGGCGCGGCGCGCTGCCTGGCGCGCTTCGTCCTCGGCGGAGAGGCCGTACTGGAACAGGCGCGACGCCTGGTTCTGGGCATTGCTGCCGTAGTTGAGCGCCAGCGTCGGTACCGGCACGTCGGACTGCTGCTCCAGACGGCTCACCTGCTCCTTGTCGAGCGGGCCGATGATCAGTTGGGCATTCATCTCCTCGGCGCGGCGGTAGAGCTCGTCCATCGAGTACTGGGAGGCATCGACGAAGCTCAGCTGGACATCGCCACCGCGAATCGAGGCGTGCTGGTGCATCGCGTTGCTGAGGGTGTCGGCGATGCTGCTGAGCGGGCCGGACTGGGGCAGTGCGACCATGATGCGCGTGATGCTCTGGCCTTCGAGTTCCGGCAGGCTCGCCTGGGTGCGGCCGGGCTGGTCCATCGCGCCGCGAGCCCACTGGGCGCGCTCGCGCAGCGTCTGTTGGGCGTCGCCGCTCATGGGTAGCTCGTCGTCGAGGACCTGGGTGGCGCGCAGCACCGCGCGGGGGTCGTCGAGGGCCCGGCCGAGCTCGGAGAACAGCAGTGCCCAGCGTACCCGGTCACGATCGGACAGCTCGCCTTCCTCCACGGCGCTCGCCGCCTCGAAGGCCGCCTCGCGCTGGCCCTGCTGGGCCAGGATGTCCGCCGCCTCCAGGCGGCTCTGGGCGGCCTGGCCGGGCGCCTGCTGCTCCGCCTGATCCAGGAGTCGTCCGGCGTCTTCGCCGGCCATGCGGTCCACCACGCTGGGCGATTGGGTGGCGCACCCGGAGATCAATAGCGCCGTGACGGCGGTGGCGAGCAGGCCACGAAGTGAACGTTTCATGTATCCTTCCTTAGGTTTGCGTTGGTGCAGAGGCTGTGCCGAGGATGGTTCCCTCAATCCTTGCACAAGCATAGCGCACCATCCGTGCAAGTTATCAAAAAATCGGGAGTCAGTATGACCTACCAGCCTCCGGGCACATTGTACGTGGTCGCCACGCCCATTGGGAATTTACAAGACCTGACGCCGCGTGCCGCCCGGGTTCTCGAAGGCGTTGCGCGCATCGCCGCCGAGGAT
>NZ_JAMZBD010000123.1:0-7665 GCF_024158685.1 Halomonas sp. 707D4
GCCAACCCGCCTGGCCCCGCCAGATCGCGGTAGGTGCCGGACATGTCGGCCAGATAGCCGATGCGCACCTCGCCATCGCTGATCTCGGCCTGGACCGAGGTCGCCACGGCCGCCGCCGCGAACGCGATACTCGCTACTAGCGCCTTTCTGGGCATTGTCATCTTCTGCGCCATCTTCCACTCCCGGCCATGGGCCTTTGTTGTTGTCGTGTTGAGGGTATTGCGGCCTTACCTGTCGTTGTCCACGATCGCCAAGCGTCACACGCCGAGCAGCGAATGAAGGTGCTCGCGCCTGCCGGCGAGCTCGAATGCGCTGATTTCCTCGATGATCTCGCCGTGCTCCATGACGAAGTGACGATCCGCCAAGGGAGCGGCGAAGCGAAAGTTCTGCTCGACCAGCACGATAGTCATGCCGCTCGCCTTGAGCTGAACCAGCACCTCGCCGAGTTTCTGGACGATGACCGGCGCCAGCCCCTCGGTGATCTCGTCGAGCAGCAGAATACGCGCGCCGGTGCGCAGGATGCGCGCCATGGCAAGCATCTGCTGCTCGCCGCCGGAAAGCCGGGTGCCTTGGCTCCTACGCCGCTCGTAAAGATTGGGGAACATCGCGTAGAGGGCGTCGAGGCTCATGCCGCCGGAGCTGACCGTCGGCGGCAGCAGCAGGTTCTCGTGCACGTCAAGACTTGCAAAGATGCCCCGCTCCTCCGGGCAGTAGCCCACGCCCAGCCGCGGCACGTGATGCGGCTTCATGCCGAGCGTCTCTTTACCGCCGATGACGATCGACCCGCTGCGCCGGCCCACCATGTTCATGATCGCCTTGAGCGTGGTGCTGCGCCCGGCGCCGTTGCGACCCAGGAGCGTGACGAGCTCGCCCTCCTTCACGTTCATGTTCACGCCGTGGAGGATGTGCGATTCGCCGTAGAAGGCGTGGAGATCGGTGATCTTGAGAATGTCCCGCGCACGCGCAGCGCTCGCGGCCTCGCGGGGCTGGCGAGTGGCCTCGCCGCTTTCGTCGATCATGCGCTCGCCCTCGCACTGGGGGCTTCACCATCGTCGGTTTCGCTGCCCATGTACGCCTCGCGCACCCGCGGGTCTTGCGACACGCTCTGATAGTCGCCTTCTGCCAGCACCGCGCCGCGCGCCAGCACCGTGATGCGATCGCACAGCCGGCTGACCACGCTCAGGTTGTGCTCCACCATCAGCACCGTGCGCCCTTTCGCTACGCGCTTGATCAACGCCACGATCCGGTCGACGTCCTCGGCACCCATGCCCTGGGTGGGCTCGTCGAGCAGCATCACGTCCGGGTCCAGCGCCAGGGTGGTGGCAAGCTCCAGCGCCCGCTTGCGCCCGTAGGGCATCTCGACGGTGAGCGTATCGGCGTACTCGGCAAGCCCCACCTCGTCGAGCAGCTCGAGCGCCCGCGCGTCGAGCGGCGAAAGCGTTCTTTCCGACTTCCAGAAGTGAAACGAGGTGCCCAAGGAGCGTTGCAGCGCCACGCGCACGTTCTCGAGCGCGCTCATGTGGGCGAACACCGCCGAGATCTGAAACGAGCGCACCAGCCCCAGCCTTGCGATCTGGTTCGACTTGAGCGCGGTGATCGGCTTGCCGCGATAGAGAATCTCGCCCCGGGTAGGCGGCAGGAATTTGGTGAGCAGGTTGAACACGGTGGTCTTGCCGGCGCCGTTGGGGCCGATCAGCGCGTGGATATGGCCCTCCTGAACCCGCAGGTCGACCCCATCCACCGCCGTGAAACCGCGAAAGCTCTTGGTCAGGCCCCGGGTTTCCAGCACCGGCGGCGAGGCGCTTGCGTCAACGCTCATGAGGCAATCCTTGATGGTCGAGAATTGTTGTTGTTTTGAATCGAACCCGCCCATCGCGGTTGGCGAGGGCTTTCGTGGGCAAAGATGGCAGGCCCTGTTGTCGTTGTTCTGGGCCGCACCTTTACCTTCACGTAAGGTACAGATGCAACCTAGCAACACGCCACCGCCACTGACAATTACAACTTTGGTCCAAGCGAGTATCGATAATCCGCTAACGAAATTATAAGCTTAGCTTTTACAACCGGTTAACCAACGACCTCCTCATTACGACTCATAAAGACTTTCTTTACGTTAACGTAAACTTGTTTTAGCCTCAGGTCAGATGACCGCAACACCACGAGACATGCCTCATGAGCAAGACCTACTCGATCAGCGAGCTGGCCGCCGAATTCGACGTCACCACGCGCAGCATCCGTTTCTACGAGGACCAGGAGCTTCTGCGCCCCGCGCGCCGCGGCCAGACCCGCATCTACAGCAGCAAGGATCGCGTGCGCCTGAAGCTCACCCTGCGCGGCAAGCGCCTGGGCCTTTCGCTTGCCGAGATTCGCGAGTTGTTCGAACTGTGGGACGAAACCCGCAGCGGCAGCGAAAAGCAGCTTGCGCTCATGCTGGCCAAGATCGGCGAGCGCCGGGCGGCGCTGGAGCAGCAGATGAAGGACATCACCATGGTGCAGCTCGAACTCGAAAGCGCCGAGATCCGCTGCCGCCAGGCGCTGGAGGAGCTCAACGAAAAACGAAGTGACGAGGAGCGCCCCCGGGCGTCGGGCTGATCGCCCCATCCTCGCAGACACGGCACCTTCACGAACCAACAACTCCACAAGATTCAGGTGATCGACGATGCACTCTCTCTACACGGAACTCGATTTCGGCCTCGATGAGGACATGAACATGCTGCGCCGGGAGGTGAACGCCTTCGCCGCCCGCGAGATCGCCCCCCGCGCCGCCGAGATCGACCGGCAGAACGAATTTCCCGCCGATCTGTGGCAGAAGTTCGGCGAGCTGGGGCTTCTGGGTATCACCGTTTCCGAGGAGGACGGCGGCAGCGGCATGGGCTATCTCGCCCACTGCATCGCCATGGAGGAGATTTCGCGCGCCAGCGCCTCGGTCGCGCTCTCCTACGGAGCGCACTCCAATCTCTGCGTGAATCAGATCAAGCGCAACGCCACTGCCGAGCAGAAAGCGAAGTACCTGCCCAAACTGATCAGCGGCGAGCACGTGGGGGCGCTGGCCATGTCCGAGCCCGGTGCGGGGTCGGACGTCGTGTCGATGAAGCTTCGCGCCGAGAAGCGCGGCGACAAGTATATTTTGAACGGCAACAAGATGTGGATCACCAACGGTCCGGACGCCGACGTACTGGTGGTCTACGCCAAGACCGACCCGGCGGCGGGCTCCAAGGGCATCACCACCTTCCTGATCGAGAAGGGCATGCCGGGCTTCTCGACAGCCCAGAAGCTCGACAAGCTGGGCATGCGCGGCTCGAACACCTGCGAGCTGGTGTTCCAGGAGTGCGAAGTACCCGAGGAGAACGTGCTCGGCGAGGTCGGCAAGGGCGTGCGCGTTTTGATGAGCGGGCTCGACTACGAGCGCACGGTGCTCGCTGCCGGCCCCATCGGCATCATGCAGGCGGCGATGGACGTGGTGGTGCCCTACATTCACGAGCGCCAGCAGTTCGGCCAATCGATCGGCGAGTTCCAGCTCGTTCAGGGCAAGGTGGCGGACATGTACACCACGCTCAACGCCTGCCGGGCGTACCTCTACACCGTGGCCCGGGCCTGCGACCGCGACCAGACCTCGCGCAAGGACGCCGCCGGGGTGATTCTCTACTGCGCCGAGAAGGCAACGCAGATGGCGCTCGACGCCATTCAGCTGCTTGGCGGCAACGGCTACATCAACGAGTACCCCACCGGGCGGCTTCTGCGCGACGCCAAGCTCTACGAGATCGGCGCCGGCACCAGCGAGATTCGCCGCATGCTGATCGGCCGCGAACTGTTCGGCGAAAGCCGCTGAGGGGGCGCGATGAGCACACTTACCAGCCAGATCAACCCGCGCAGCGAGCAGTTCCAAGCCAATGACGCCGCGTTCAGAACCAAGGTCGAGGCGCTTTTCGATCTGACCGACGCCGTCTCCCAGGGCGGCGGGGCGAGCGCCCGGGAGCGCCACGAAAGCCGCGGCAAGCTGTTCGTGCGCGACCGCATCGACCACCTGATCGACGAAGGCGCGCCGTTTCTCGAGTTCTCGGCACTGGCCGCATTTGATGTTTACGAAAGCGAGGTGCCCGCTGCCGGCGTGGTGACCGGCATCGGCCGGGTCAAGGGCGTGGAATGCGTGATCGTCGCCAACGACGCCACGGTCAAGGGCGGCACCTACTTCCCGCTGACGGTGAAAAAGCACCTGCGCGCCCAGGAGATCGCCCGCAAGCATCGCCTGCCGTGCATCTATCTGGTCGACTCCGGCGGCGCCTTCCTGCCGCGTCAGGACGAGGTCTTTCCGGATCGTGACCACTTCGGGCGCATCTTCTACAACCAGGCCACGATGTCCGCCGTGGGCATCCCGCAGATCGCCGTGGTGATGGGCTCCTGCACCGCGGGTGGGGCCTACGTGCCAGCCATGGCGGACGAGTCGATCATCGTGCGCGAACAAGGGACCATCTTTCTGGGTGGGCCGCCGCTGGTCAAGGCGGCCACCGGTGAGAGCATCAGCGCCGAGGCGCTGGGCGGCGCCGACGTGCACGCCAGGGTGAGCGGCGTGGCGGATCACTACGCTGAAAACGACATGCACGCGCTCCAGCTCGCCCGCCACTGCGTGGCGCGGCTCAACTGGCAAAAGCGCGGGGAGCTTGCCATGAAGCCCGCCGCCCCGCCCGTACTCGATCCCTCCGAGCTCTACGGCATCGTCGGCACGGATTTGAAGAAGCCCTTCGAGGTGCGCGAGGTGATCGGGCGCATCGTCGATGGCTCAGAGTTCGACGAGTTCAAGCGCTACTACGGCGATACGCTGGTCACCGGCTTTGCCCACATTCACGGCCACCCGGTGGGGATCGTCGCCAACAACGGGGTGCTGTTTTCGGAAAGCGCGGTGAAAGGCGCGCACTTCATTGAGCTCTGCGCCCAGCGCCGCGTGCCGCTGGTGTTTCTGCAGAACATCACCGGCTTCATGGTCGGCTCGAAATACGAGCACGAAGGCATCGCCAAGCACGGCGCCAAGCTCGTCACCGCCGTGGCCTGCGCGAAAGTGCCCAAGTTCACCGTGCTGATCGGCGGAAGCTTCGGCGCCGGCAACTACGGCATGTGCGGGCGCGCGTACGACCCGAATCTTCTGTTCATGTGGCCTAACGCGCGCATCTCGGTGATGGGCGGCGAGCAGGCCGCCGGGGTGCTCGCCCAGGTCAAGCGCGAGCAGATCGAACGCGAGGGCCGGCAGTGGTCACGGGACGACGAGCAGGCGTTCAAGCAGCCCACCCGCGAGCAGTACGAGCGCCAGGGCCACCCTTATTATGCCAGCGCCAGACTCTGGGACGACGGCGTGATCGACCCGCTGCAGACCCGCGACGTGCTGGGGCTTGCGCTCGCCGCCGCGATGAACGCCGAGATCGAAGAGACGCGCTTCGGCGTGTTCAGGATGTGATGCCATGAACCATTCGACGCTGACGATCGAGCGCGGCGTGGCGCGCCTGAGCCTGAACCGCCCGGCGGTGCACAACGCTTTTGATGATCACCTGATAGCCGAGCTGACCGAGCACCTCAAGGGGCTGCTCGAGCCCATCGAGCGCCAGGAGGTGCGGGTATTGCTGCTCGCCTCCGAGGGCAAAAGCTTCTCGGCGGGGGCGGATCTCAACTGGATGAAGCGCATGGTCGACTATGATCATGATGCTAACCTCGCGGACTCACGCAAGCTCTCCGAGCTGATGCACCGCCTCGATACCCTGCCCTGCCCCACGCTTTGCCGCGTGCAGGGCGCGGCCTTCGGCGGCGCGGTGGGCCTGGCCGCCTGCTGCGACGTGGTCGTGGCGTCGAGTCGCGCCAAATTCTGCCTCTCGGAAGTCAGGATCGGGCTGTCGCCGGCGGTGATCAGCCCCTACGTTCAGCGCGCCATCGGCGCCCGGCAGATGCGCCGCTACGCGCTCACGGCCGAGGTGATCGACGCCGACACCGCTCAAACGCTTGGGCTCGTTCATCAGGTGGTCGAACCCGACGGGCTGGACGAGGCGATCGAGGCGATGACCCAGACGCTTTTGAAGGGCTCGCCCCGGGCCC
Organism: Halomonas sp. 707D4; assembly: GCF_024158685.1. Lineage (NCBI taxonomy): Bacteria > Pseudomonadati > Pseudomonadota > Gammaproteobacteria > Oceanospirillales > Halomonadaceae > Halomonas > Halomonas sp. 707D4. The sequence goes on from NZ_JAMZBD010000123.1 coordinate 6,073, forward strand.
AGCGGGCGACCAAGGCGCTGCTGGCCGCCGTGGGCCAATCGCCGGATTCCGACGCCACCCGCGAACGCACTTGCCAGACCATCGCCACGCTTCGCGCAAGCCCGGAGGGTCAGGAGGGGCTTGCGAGCTTTTTCGACAAGCGTTTGCCTGCCTGGGCACCGCTGGATGACACCGATCACGCCGGGGAGCGCCCATGAACGACACCACCCGCAAGTTCGATACGCTACTGATCGCCAACCGCGGCGAGATCGCCTGCCGGGTGATGCGCACCGCCCGCCGGCTGGGCATCAAAACCGTCGCGGTCTACTCCGACGCCGACCAGAATGCGCGTCACGTGCGCGAAGCCGACGAAGCCGTGCGCCTGGGCCCGGCGCCGGCCCGCGAAAGCTACCTGAATATCGACGCGGTGATCGAGGCGGCCAAACTGAGCGACAGCGGCGCGGTGCACCCGGGCTACGGCTTTCTCTCCGAGAATGGTCGCTTCGTCGAGGCGCTGGAGGCCGCAGGCATCACCTTCGTCGGCCCGCCGGCGTCTGCCATCGCCGCCATGGGCGACAAGGCCGCCGCCAAGGCGCGCATGGCGGAGGCCGGCGTTCCGCTGGTGCCGGGCTACCACGGCGACGACCAGGACGACGGCGTGCTGCGCGAGCAGGCCAACCGCATCGGCTACCCGGTGATGCTCAAGGCCAGCGCCGGCGGCGGCGGCAAGGGCATGCGCATCGTCGAGCGCGAGGCGGATTTCCAGGCCGCGCTGGAGAGCTGCCGGCGCGAATCCCGGGCCTCCTTCAGCGATGACCGCATGCTGATCGAGAAGTACCTGGTCAGACCCCGCCACGTCGAAGTACAGGTGTTCTGCGACCGCTTCGGCGCCGGCGTCTATCTCTTCGAGCGCGACTGCAGCGTCCAGCGTCGCCACCAGAAGGTGCTGGAAGAGGCGCCCGCGCCGCACATGACCGAGGAACTTCGCGCCGCCATGGGCGAGGCCGCCGTGCGCGCCGCGCAAGAGATCGGCTACGTCGGCGCCGGCACCGTCGAGTTCCTGCTCGATGCAGACGGCGCCTTCTACTTCATGGAGATGAACACCCGGCTGCAGGTGGAGCACCCGGTCACCGAGATGGTCACCGGGCTCGATCTGGTCGAGTGGCAGCTCAAGGTGGCGATGAACGAGCCGCTGCCCTGTACCCAGGGCGAGCTCACCCTGAACGGCCACAGCTTCGAGGCGCGCCTCTACGCCGAGGACCCGGCGAACGATTTTCTACCCGCCACCGGCACCCTCACCCGCTTCGCGCTGGATCTCGACGGCTCGGGACTCGACCCCGCCCAAGTACGGCTCGATAGCGGCGTGGCACGAGGCGATGCGGTGTCGATGCACTACGACCCGATGCTCGCCAAGCTGATCACCCACGGCCCGGATCGTGACGCCGCGCTTGCCACCCTGAACCGGGCGCTGGCCGCGCTTGACGTGCAGGGCGTTGTGACCAACCGCGCCTTTCTCCAGCGCTTGGCCGGCCACCCGGCGTTCAGGGACGCCGAGCTCGATACCGGCTTCATCGAGCGCCACCATGAAACGCTCTTTGCCGAGCCGGTGCCGCC
>NZ_JAMZBD010000124.1:0-7607 GCF_024158685.1 Halomonas sp. 707D4
AGGTGCTAAAAGGTGCTAAAAGGTGCTAAAAGGTGCTAAAAGGTGCTAAAAGGTGCTAAAAGGTGATCAAGGTGAGTAGCTTTTAATTTCTAAAATTTGGTCGAAATAAAAATATGGGCGTAAGTTATATTTAGTAACATTTTTTAGAAGAAGTGACCATTATACAAGTAGGTATTTTAATTTAATTTTCTTTAAAAGCTGAGTTGACTAATCACTTGAAAAATTATATTTCCTTAATGTTATATCGGCTTATAAATAACCTTCAAAGAATAGCTTCTTATTTGGAAGGCAAAAACCGCTCCGATAACATACAATCAAAGTTTGTTGATCTTGCACCAAAAGATGATGCAGATAAGTCAAATATATATAAGGAGGCGATTACATTTGCGACGAATAACGATAAGGTCTTTAATATTGCCTTAACTGGACCTTATGGCTCGGGTAAGAGTAGTATTATCCAATCTTTCTTGAAACAGTATCAGCGGCCAGCGTTACATATTTCTCTTGCTGCATTCGTTCCTGAAACCGATTCAGTCAGCGAAAAAATGAGCAGGCAAGAGATCGAGAGAAGCATCTTACAGCAAATGTTGTATGGTGCTAATGCGAATAAACTTCCGTTATCGCGATTTAAAAGAATTCAATCACCAGGTGTTTGGTCAATATTTAAATCTTTATACATAATGCTTGGAATGCTTTGCCTATGGTACGTTTTTGATCAGCGTGAAAACGTTATAAGTAGTTCATTTTTCTCTCCATTTGCTACTAGTAATTGGTTCAACTTAGGAGCTTTTACGCTTGCAGCAATATTTCTATGGACTATGCTTCATCGTTTTTATATTGCTAGTTTTGGGTTATCGCTAAAAGGTATCTCATTGAAAGACGTTGAGTTAAAACCTGCGCGCGATGATCAAGCATCAATACTAAACCGTCACTTGGATGAAATAATTTATTTCTTTCAAGAAACTGATTATGATTTAGTTGTAATTGAAGATATAGATCGGTTCGAAAATCCTGAAATTTTCGTTACTCTGCGTGAAATTAATAGTCTTGTAAATAAAAATTCAGGTATTAATCGTGATATCAGATTTCTTTATGCTCTACGTGACGATATGTTTATTAACACAGATCGAACTAAGTTTTTTGAATTTATCATTCCTGTAATACCGATTATAAATACATCAAATTCAATTGATATGGTATTACAATAAGGAAAAAGGCTTGAACTTGATCAACGTCTTGATCAGCAATTTATAAGAGAAGTATCTAGATATCTAAACGACTTGCGGTTGATTCAGAATATATTTAATGAATACACTATTTATGTGGCTAATTTGGAAGTTGATGGAGAGAATATACTAGATCCAAATAAGCTGCTTGCTATTCTTATTTATAAAAATGTTTATCCAAAAGATTTTGAATTATTACACCGTGGCGAGGGAGTTTTTGCTGAAATACTGAAGCGTAAAGATAAGTTGATTAGAGATAGTGAGTCTATCTATAAAGAAAAAATTTTAAAGATTGAGGATAAACATAGTGCTGCTGAAAACAAACGCCATCGGACTTGAAAGAATTACGTCAAATTTATGCTATGGCTTTAATTGAGATGCTGCCTCCGAACATTTCACGCATTAGCTTAAACAATGGAGTATGGATTGATTGCCAACAAATGGTCTCGCATAAGGAATTTGAAAAGTTATTAGAAGCTTCACATATTTCTTATCGTACCCCCCAAGGCCATTCAAAGCAGTTCAATATTTCTAGTCTACAAAATGATGTAGATTCTAACAAAACCTATCAGCAACGTAAGGACGAGATCGAAAATAATACGTTAGAAATTAAGAATAAGAGCTTGCAACAAATACGCGAATTTAAATCTATGCTGACAGTACTCCGCACCGCTAAGTTTAACGAGATATTGCGTTTGAACTTGGAAAGTATTATGCATATTTTCGAGAGCTTCGGAGACAATGGTGAACTTGCTCGCTTTCTATTGCTAGAAGGCTATCTTGACGATACTTATTATCAATTTACTTCACTTTTTCATTCAGGTCGTTTGTCTCCTAATGACAACAAGTTTCTGATTCAGGTACGTGCATTTATAACTCCTGAACCTGATTTTCCTATCGATAATCCAAAAGAAGTTATTGCCGCAATGCGAGAAGAAGATTTTCGACAAAGCTATGTTTTAAATGTCAAGATTGTTGATAGTCTTTTAAGTGATCAAAAAAATTATTATAAAGAAATACAAAAACTCTTTGAGTATCTTTCATTTCAATTTGAGAAGAGTGATGATTTTTTCGTCTCTTATTATAATATTGGCCTCAATGTTAAAGACCTCTTGGTTGGGTTAAATAAAGCTTGGAAAGGCTTTATACCTGCTGCAATTGTAAGTCCAAAAAAATTAATCACATTACCCAGCTAATAGAGAATCTTCCTGTAAACTCGCTTAAAACGCTTGCAGGTGATTTTTATGAGTTGTCAGAGTTCGTTTCTGCTAATCTTTCGGAGATTTTAGAGTATTTACCTAATTTAGCATCTGAACGACTTGTATGTCTTAATTTTGAGATCCAAGATTTAGCCTCAATAAAAAAACACACTGAGATTGTACGCGTTATATTTGAGAAGGGGCTTTATAAGCTCACAATCTTGAATTTGGAATTCATCTATAAATCGATTTTGGGTAATGATGATCTCAAACCTATGCGTGAGAGAAATTACACTACTATCCGTTCATTAAATAACGCAGCCTTACTACAACGAGTTGAGCGCGATATTGATCTCTACTTGGCTAAAGTTCTTTTAACGTTAAAAGAAAACTCCAATGAGGATGTTTCGGCTATTCTTGCCATAGTTCAGCAAGATAAATTAGATATTGAAAAGCTTGGCGAGTTTCTTGAACGACAAGTAACTCGATTGCCATACTTAGAGGATTTACCTGAAAAGCTATACTTAATGGTTTTTGAGATAAATTCTATTGAGCCAAATTGGATAAACTGCCTTGAATTTATGAGATCTGAAGTATTTGATAAGGATGTTCTGCTTAAGTATCTTGATAGAGATATTATCCGCATGGCTATACTACAACATACTATACCATGCGATTCGGGTTCGCTGAAGCTGCGTCAGTTCTTAATTAATGCTGGTACGTTGTCTGATACTTCTTATAAAGAATATGTTCACGCTCTTCCTAATCCGTTCAAAAAACTACCCGGAGGTCTAGAATCATCAAAGCTTAGAATTCTGGTAGAGGAAGAAAAAATACACTTTACTCAAGAGAACCTAAATAATTTAGCTGACAATCGAGATCTACAAATACTATTTGTCGCGGTCAACATTAATTCATATATTGAAGATCCAGAAGCTTTTAAAATTGATGATGAATTTCGAGAAGAACTTCTTAAACTAGATATTTCTGAATTAACCAAGTTAGGAATAGTCGAACTAATGGACCTTGAAAAACTATCAGCCATTCCTGAGCGATCAGCATTAATAGGTCCAATTATTAATAACGCGAATAATGAAGTATCTAAGGTTAATGCGTGTGTTGCGCAATCTATAATAATTAACTCTACAGAAGCAGGTGTGCAAATTTCACTTTTTAATAAATATCATTCTTTAATGAATGATGACGAAGTACGTCATGTTTTGGCCAATCTAAAAACACCATTTTCAGATATTAAAGTTGGATTTAAAAGACCCAGGCTAAATAATACTCTTATTAATCGAAATTTAATTAGTTGGCTTGATGAAAGAAATATTATCTCTTCATGGAGTGAAAGTAATTTCTCAACTAACGATATTATAGTGCACCTCTACAGGAGCTAATAGTTGGCTTATAACGTTCCGACTCCTTTCGGCGGCTTCGTTTCAGTGCTTTCTATATCACAAACACTGAACGATGTTTCTGAATGGAAGCTGTCGATGAGTGCCCCCATGAGTAAAGACAACTTGTACTACCACTGTAGGCTATTAGGTGATGAGAACGAGGTTTTGGTATACTTAATGTTATTTTTTTATTTATCTATTAAAATTTATCGTAATTCATTTACTTATATGTTTTCTTAGACTCATGCCAAGTCCAATGAGAGTATCCTTAATGAAAGCAAAATATCTAATCTCAGCCTCATTCGCTAGCGTACTTGTTCTTAACGGCTGCACCTCACTCAATGCTTCTTCCCGCGACACCGCCCCTCAGGCGCCGCTGGAAAACACCTATTGGAAGTTGGTCACCGTCGGGGAGCAGCCCGCCACGGTCAGTGACCAAGCGCGCGAGGCGTATTTGGTGCTTCATGCGGAGGAAACGCGGGTGGCCGGTTCGACCGGGTGTAACAACCTGATGGGTGGGTATGCGTTGAAGGACAACCAATTGAGTTTTAGCGCCTTGGCCACGACCCGCATGGCCTGTGCCAGCCCTCAGATGACGCTCGAGCGGGATTTTCTCCAGGCGTTGAAACGCGTAGCGCGCTGGGAGGTCGTAGGGGAGACGTTGACCCTGGATGATGCTCAAGGCCAGCCTGTGGCTCACTTCGAGGCAGTGTATCTCTATTGAGCGGTGGCGCCTGAACGGTGGGACACCCTAGGCGTACGGCATCGCGCCGACGCAGCGACACAGGGGCTGGTCTATCCTGTAGAACACCCCCCTCAGGAGACGACCATGAAGCCCTTACTCATTCCCGCTCTGTCCTTGATGCTCGTGGGCTTGCCCAGCGTTCACGCCTCTACCAGCGATGCCTGGGCAGAACACGATGCGGCGGTGCTCGAGCAGTGCCTGGCGCTGAGCCAGTTCGAGGATGCCGAGGCGGCCGGGGAGCCGGTGCTGTTCAGCGACGAGGCGGGCATGACGGCCTTGTTGATCGCGGGTACCTACCCCCAGGCCCACATGAACGGCGAGCGCGGTCAGAAGCTGTGCCTCTTTGATCGCGCCGAGGAGCAGGCCTACATCGCCGATGCGGATACCCTCACCGCCCTGAGCGCCGAAGAAGAGAACGACAGTGAAGCCGGGAAGGAAACAGACGCCATGGGCACCGATTCCACGCAGTAACGTTGGTCGTCATGACGGCTCATCGAGACCCACCCAGGAGGGGTTATGGTTCGTATCGCATTAGCAATTGCCGCATTGGCGCTGTTGGCAGGGTGTACCACTGCGGGCCAGCCGGATACCCAGGCCCAGAAGATCGCCGAGGATTTCTGCCAGCGTGAAGGCGGGGAAGTGAAAGCTCGCGACGAGGGGGGTACCACGCGTCAGTATTGCCATTTGACCGAAGGACGGGTGATCGAGGTTCATCAGTTCTATCGCGCCGGTGGCCTCAGTATCGACTAAGTCCCGTTTGAAAGCCTTTGGACACCACAACGCCAGCGACCGCTGGCGTTGTGGGTTAGAAAAAGGCGATGCCGATCAGTGGCCGAATTTCTCGTTCTCGCCCATGTCTGGCGTGGCGTTTTTCTTGAAATTGGCCTTGGCGATCTCGTAGAGCTGGTAGACCTTGCTCTCGTTCGCTTTCCAGTGTTCCCCCATGTGGATCTTGATTTCCATCAGGGTGAGGTCCGGGTCGTCCTTGCCCTTAGGGAACCAGGCGGCAACGAAGGGATTCCAATACTTCTCGATCAGATCCGGGTTGTCGTTCAGGCTGGCGGTGCCGGACAGCGATACGTACACGCCGTCTTCCTGGTCGGAAAAACTCAGGCACACGTCATGGTCTTGCTGAGTCTCGAAAACCTTCTCGGCGCTGCGCCGGGTAAAGAACCAGAGCGTGCCGTCGTACTCTTCCTGCACCAGATGCATCGGGCGTGCCCGGGGCATATCGTGGTCATTGGTGACCAGCATACCCACCTTGATATCCTTGATCAGTTTCCAGATCTTCTGTTTGTGCTCGGGGCTCGACATTGCCTCACTCCTTGTATGCCATCGAATGTTGCAAAATGTAACTAATTGGTTGGGGTGCGTTATTACCCTCTATCAGTATAGACAAAAATACTTGCTTCATTTGGATATGATAAAGCGGCATTGATTTCGATAAATCTCATGATTTTAAGAAATCTTCATAAACAAATTTAGTTTTATTTCCTAATCCGTCGATATCTCTTACAAATGGTATAAGTTGTTTATTGTACGATACTAATTCTTCAATAATTGCATAGGTTATTATGTTTACAAAAGATAACGTTACACAAGTTAAAATTATGAGATTCGTTATAGAAAAAAATCGTAGTCCAATTTGTTTACCATTCGAAATAATTAAAGATTCAAAAAAATTAAACTTTCATATTACTAAATCAGCCGTACCTTAATTATAACTATATGTTTGAAATAACTATTTTTTGTATACAGGATGGCGTGCCAGGTAGGCGTATAGTTTTCGTCTCTTGTACAAATAGAGCATGACGTGGGAGATATTGAATATTAACGAAAACTCGGCTGATATTACTTAGATCGCGTTTACAAGAATACAGAGGATCGAAGCATGTCTTACCAAGCCAAGGTAGCGTCTCTCGAAAACGATGTAACCGCTGTTTCAGCATTTGATTTCGACACTAACATCGTCCTGTCACGTCCCAGCCAAGTGCTTCTTCAGGTGGCGCCGGAAGACATTGCATCGATGCTGCGCGATGGCAACGATCTGGTGATCGAGCTCACCAACGGTGAGACGCTTCGCGTGATTGGCTTCTATGCCGACGTACCCGGTCAATCTCCCAGTGAGCTCTATCTGACCGGTGAAGAGGATCAGTTGATCCCTGTCGAGCTGAATACGCTTTCCAATGGTACCGTCATTTTCGCGGCCTCCTACCCGGAGGCCGAATACGCGGGTTTCGAACAGGGGCGGGAAAAGGGTGCCATTTACATGGATGACCTTGTTCCGGCCTTGGCGCTAGGTGGATTGGGGGCAGCAGCCATTGGGCTGGCAAGGGGATCTTCCAGCTCATCGGACTCACCGGCCAGCCCGCCCGTAGATGAAGGCGAAGATGGTGTAGCCGATCCGGCGGAGCCCGATGACCCGATCGAGGATGGAGAGGGTGACCCGGAGGTTCCGGGCGAGCCAGACGATCCGGTTGTGCCCGGCGATCCCGATGATCCGGAAGAACCCGGGGACCCCGATGATCCAGACGTACCGGGTGATCCCGACGATCCAGAAGAGCCTGGCGACCCCGATGACCCAGAAGAGCCCGGCGATCCCACTCTGCCGCCGGCTCCTACCTTGACGCTGGTCAATGATACCGGCAGCAGCGACAGCGATGGTGTCACTCGCGACGGCACCGTGCAGGTGGGCGGCTTGGTCGATGGCAACCGTTGGGAGTTCAGCCTGGATGGCGGCGCCACCTGGACCGTCGGCCAAGGCGATCGCTTCGTATTGCCGGAAGGCGAGTACGGACAAGGCCAGGTGCAGGTGCGCCAGATCGACCCGGCTGGCAATACCAGCCCCGTCGGCGTGCTGGCGCCGGTGGTGGTGGATACCACCGCGCCGGCGGCCCCGACGCTGACGCTCGAGAACGACACCGGCGAGGTGGACGGCATCACCAGTGACGGCAGCGTGATCGTCGGCGACCTAGAGCCCGGCGCGCGCTGGGAATACTCGATCGACGGCGGGGCAAGCTGGATCGTCGGCGAAGGT
>NZ_JAMZBD010000125.1:0-7597 GCF_024158685.1 Halomonas sp. 707D4
GAGCTGGGCGCGGGCGCCGATCGACGGCATCCTGCGCCCGATGGTGCGCCTGGGCGCGCGCGTCGCCAAGGGCGAGGTGCTGGGCAAGGTGGCCGACCCGTTCGGCAACGACGAAGGCGACATACGGGCCATTGCGGACGGCATCGTCATCGGCATGAGCCGCCTGCCGCTGGCCAACGAAGGCGAGGCACTCTACCACATCGCGCGCTTCGACGAGATCGAGGAGGCCGAGACCGCCATCGAAAGCTTCCAGTCGAGCCTCGACCCGGCGCCGGACCCGATGTTCTGAAAAGTCGGGGCTTGTGTCTCGATCCATGTCCTCAAACGAATGATAGCCGTGATCGTCTGGAGAGGGAGGCGTCGATGGCTTCACGCTATGAACGCCATAGCTGAGCAGCTCCCCGCTGGCGTGGCATGATACCGACGTATTGACTATAACTGTTGGCACGCCAGCCAGATGAATGAATGGCTCGAGATAGAGCCGAAACGAAAGTGGCCCCGAAGAGGCCACGAATCGTGACATGGAGGAAGGGTATGACGAACGGTAAATCCACTTTTACGACCACGGATGCAGGAATACCGGTAGCCAGCGACGAACACTCGCTCTCCGTCGGCCCCGATGGCCCGATCGTGCTGCACGATCACTACCTGATGGAGCAGATGGCGGCCTTCAACCGGGAAATGATTCCCGATCGTCAGCCCCACGCCAAGGGCGGCGGCGCCTTCGGTCACTTCGAGGTGACCCACGACGTCAGCCGTTACACCAAGGCGACGTTCCTGCAGCCGGGCAAGAAGACCGAGATGGTCGCTCGCTTCTCCACGGTGGCCGGCGAGTCGGGCAGCCCCGATACCTGGCGTGACCCGCGCGGCTTCGCGCTGAAGTTCTACACCGAGGAAGGCAACTTCGACATGGTGGGCAACAACACCCCCGTGTTCTTCGTGCGCGACCCGCTCAAGTTCCAGCACTTCATTCACTCGCAGAAGCGCCGCGCCGACAACGGCCTGCGCGATCATGACATGCAGTGGGACTTCTGGACGCTGTCGCCGGAGTCCGCCCACCAGGTGACCTGGCTGATGGGCGACCGCGGCGTGCCCGCCTCCTGGCGCCACATGAACGGCTATTCGAGCCACACCTACATGTGGGTCAACGACGCCGGCGAGCGCTTCTGGGTGAAGTACCACTTCAAGACCGACCAGGGCATCAAGTGCATGACCCAGGAGCAGGCGGACCAGATGGCGGGCACCGACGCCGACTACCACCGCCGCGACCTGTTCGACGCCATCAAGCGCGGCGATCATCCGACCTGGACGCTTCACGTCCAGATCATGCCCTTCGAGGACGCCAAGACCTACCGCATCAACCCGTTCGACCTGACCAAGGTGTGGCCGCACGGCGACTACCCGCTGCAGGAAGTGGGCAAGATGACCCTCGATCGCAACCCGACGGATTTCCACACCGAAATCGAGCAGGCGGCGTTCCAGCCGAGCAACTCGGTACCGGGCACCGGCTTCTCGCCGGACAAGATGCTGCTGGCGCGTACCATCTCCTACGCCGATGCGCACCGCGCGCGGCTGGGCGTCAACTACCAGCAGATTCCGGTCAACCAGCCCAAGTGTCCGTTCCACAGCTACGCCAAGGGCGGCCGGATGCGCATGACCAACACGTCCGACCCGGTCTACGCCCCCAACAGCAAGGGCGGCGCCCACGCCGACCCGCAGCGCTTCCCGGAAGACGCGGTATGGCAGGCCGACGGCGAGTTCGTGCGCGCCGCCTACACGCTGCGCCCGGACGACGGCGACTTCAACCAGGCCAACGACCTGGTCAACAAGGTGATGGACGACGCCGCCCGCGACCGGCTGGTCAGCAACATCGTCGGCCACGTCTCCGATGGAGTGGAGGAGCCGGTGCTCTCACGGGTATTCGAGTACTGGAAGAACGTCGACCAGACCATCGGCGAACGTGTCGAGAAGGGCGTGATGGAAAACCGCCAGAAAGCCGGCAAGTAACCGCTCACTGGTAAGCGAACCCGCCACGCCCTGCGTGGCGGGTTTTTTCATGCCTCGAGTTCGGGCTCGCGCACCAGGCTCAGGGCCTCGTCATACAAGCGCAGCCCGGCGCCCTCCTTGTGGGCGTGTTCGGAGAGGTGGCGGCGAAAGCGCCGCCCGCCCGGGCAGCCCTGGAAAAGCCCCAGCAGGTGACGGGTGATGTGATTCAGCTTGGCGCCCTCGTCGAGCCGCGTCTGGATGTAGGGGCGAAAGGCCTGGGCGGCTTCCAGCCGGCTGGCCGCCGGCCCGGGCTCGCCGAAGATCGCCTGATCCACCCCGGCCAAGAGCCACGGGTTCTGGTACGCCTCGCGCCCGACCATCACGCTATCCACGTGCGCCAGCTGCGCCTGACACTCCTCGAGGGTTTTGATGCCACCGTTGATGCCGATGTGCAGTGCCGGGTTGGCCGCCTTCAAGCGATGCACGCGCGGGTAGTTCAGCGGTGGAATGTCCCGGTTCTCCTTGGGCGAGAGCCCCTTGAGCCACGCCTTGCGCGCATGCACGGTGAAGGTGGCGCAGCCAGCCTCCGCCACCAGATCGATGAAGCGGGCAAGATCGGCATCCTCGTCCTGATCGTCGATGCCGATACGACACTTCACCGTCACCGGAATCGACACCGCCGCCTGCATCGCCTTCACCGCCGCCGCCACCTTCTCCGGATGGCCCATCAGGCAAGCGCCGATCAGGTTGTTCTGCACCCGGTCGCTCGGGCAGCCGACGTTCAGGTTCACCTCGTCATAGCCCCACTCCTGAGCGATCGCCGCACACTCGGCGAGCTCCCCCGCGTCGCTGCCGCCCAACTGCAGCGCAATCGGATGCTCCACCTCGGTGTAGCCCAGAAAGCGCTCACGAGGCGAGCCGTGCAGGATGGCGCCGGTGGTCACCATCTCGGTGTAGAGCAGGGTGCGCTTGGTGAGTGTACGGGCGAACGCGCGGTAGTCGCGGGTCGTCCAGTCCATCATGGGTGCTACCGAGAAGCGGCGGCCCCGGTCGGCGGCGTTTTCGTTCGTAAAATCGGTCATGGAATGGGTTCTTTAGCTGTATGAATATATAGCTACAATGAGAGTGCGGATGAAACGACATGGGCGCGTAACCAGTAGCGACGAGCCGGTTTCATGCACGATAAATGGGATGGGCGGTATTGTACGGAAGAAAAGGGAGCGCTCCCAGCGCAGCGAGTCCGAAAGTGTCAGGAAAGCTCAGGATAGGCTGCATGCACCAGCGTCTGGACTGAGCGAGGAAATTGAGAGCAAAAAGGGGCGTTATTGCGATAGTGATGTGGAGGCTATTGGGTTAAGCTCGCTTAATAGAAGCGCAGACTGCTTAGCGCTAGGCTTCTCCTTTGGGCAACGAACTGGTGAGTAAAATGACATCGCGCAACCTAAATGGGTGTTGAGGCCTAGTGGTTTGCGGATAGCCATAAAACTCTGGTAAACCGGGTTGATGGCGACCCACAGTAAGAAGGTGTTCCTGCTGCTGGTGAGTAGAGAGCGACGGATCAAGTGGATACAGCGCCTAGCAGGGGGCGCGCTGTATCTGATCAGTGATAACCAGCTGTATCAGCCGGAGAAGATCAAGCCGCAGGATATGGGGACCTGGAGATTCTGGGCGGTGTGAGATTCGGATTGGGTGAGTTGTTTGATAGTTCTATAAGGGAATATGATGAATACTTTAATCAGTGCTAAAAAATTATTACAGCAAGAGTTCTCAGAAGTTTATGATTTGTTTCGTAAATATGGTATCGGTCAATCTCATATTAGAACGAGAGTGTTCAACCCGCTGAAGTTCCCTAGGGTAAAGATCAGCGATGATCATAAAGAAGCATGTGAAAAATATGTTTCTTTGATGAATGAGAATGACTTACGCACCGCCATACGCAGCATAAAAGAGCTTTTGGAAAAGTATATTATATATAATAATAAGATCGTGCAGTTTTATGACGTAAGTGCTGCTACTCTTCGTGCTATTGATAATAATATTGAGAAACAGCTTCTCAGCTCTGACCCGGCTAGCTTGGCGGGGTATTACCCTGATTTTCCAGCTGATTCTAAAGTTATTAGCGAAGACATTTTACCCATAAAGTCAATTAAGATTAATGATGAATTAAAAGTGTTCTTAGTCGGTTCAAGAAGAGAGTATTATAAGATATTTCAATTAAATAAAGGAGATTTGACTCCGTCTGCTTTAAGTATGATGCAGGATGTGAAAGAAGTATCTGCAAAAGGGATGGTGTCTGAGCTGTCAATCGATGTGCTGGTTTTGGACTATAACTCCTCGCGTTTAGAGTTGAGGCTGTCCAATGCCGTTTCAATGTCTAAAATGAACACATCTAATTTTCAGAAAAAGCTGATTAAATATGTGCAAGGTATTTTAGGCGGAAAGATTAATGACCCTATCGATTTTTTAAGCAAGGTAAATGACTATTATTTTGCAAATGATTTGGGTAGAGTTGTAGCTTTTGATTTTCTTACTGAAGAGGGTGTAGAAAGAACTGAAAAAGTAAGAAATAGAAAAGATGATTTAAAAAACGAAAGCTATCATATTGGTGGCACAGAGAAAGTAAATAAAATATTTCAAAGTCATAGTATCGCAAAAGTCTGGGACTTTAAGTCTGATGATGGAGATCATCAGGTTTCTCTAAAAGTTAAAGGTAGTTTACGTTTAATTCTTAAAGCAGGACAAACTGTCGATCAAGTTTATCTATTAGATTGTTTTGGCGAATCGGACTATAATTATCTTCTTTCTAAGTTGTTGCTTTGAGTAGCAAGCATGAAGTCTGAAAAGCTTAAAAGATTCATAGATACTTATTATAATCCTAGTGCTAATGGGAGGGGGTGGCGCGAGTATAAAGCACTATGTGAATTTTTAAGCTTTCTGGAAAGCTATCCAGCCGATAATTATAACCTCGTTTTTACAAAGTTTAGGCTTCATAGTATTTTTGAAATATATTTTTATGATTTTAACGAAGTTGAGGATTTTATAGGCGAGCTAAGCTATAAATATCCTTATCTTTTGATAGCTAAGTATTACTTTGAAGACGATCGTGAAAAAAGAATCGACCTAGATGCAGGTGATGTTTTTAAATATTTGTCGAATCGATCGAATATTGATCCTATTAGTGGCGAAGTCTCGCATTCTATAGCTGAGTTTATCTTTGTCGAATACGTATTGAATAAAGAGGCGGTCGAGAATGTGCAATATGGCCGTCAATAGGTTATCTGGTGTAGATGAGGCTTATTTGTTATGTACCCAAGCAGCGACGTTTGAAGACTTTGCTGCTGGCGTACATATTTTAATTGATAGAGCTGCTGCTCGAGCAGAGCAAAATGCACATTTGCAGTTTGCTAATGGTTCAGTAGAAGATGGTTGGACTTCTCGGATAATTGAGCGTTTGGATGGCTTCGGTGTTTCAGCACGTCCTGGAACAGCGGGGGGGAACGCTGATATTGTTATTGAAAACCAGGCTGGCCAATTTACTATTATATGTGAATCAAAAGTCTTAGGAAAAATACCTACTAGTTCAACTAGGTATGATAGTGGGCATCTCTTTGAAGGAGTAAAGCAACTTGTAACTCGCTATACTACTGGCACAGTAGGTCAAGATCATTGCATTCTAATAATTTTTTGCTTTTCACCTAAAATGAAAATGGCTATAGAAAGATGGAAAACATTCTTTTTTGATAAGGTAATGAATGGGGAAGATGAAGAAAAAGAATATTTCGAAGATTTGGATGACTATTCTTTTCCACGTTATAGTGGTTTGAGGGGGTTTTTTACTACTCATACTCATCATTCATCAGGCTATCCCGTGAAAGTTAGACACTTGCCGGTTTGCCTTCACCATCAACCTATTGATAAGTCAGCGCAAAGTAAGTCTTAACCCTTGGTACGTTTTATACCCCCCTTTATCCGTATAAGCCCGCATCAATTCCCCCACTGCGTCGTATACCGCGGGCTACAATGGGCACACCGCAAATGCCACAGCGCATTCTTCTCCGGTAGTCCCAGCCGTACCGTTCCCTTATCCATCTTCTCGTTCAGCGCGTTCATGATGGCCACAAGCTGTTGGCTACACTGGCCGTTTGCAGGGTGTACATCAGGCTGAAAAGCTGGCGGTGCTGGTTGGCGTGGCTGTTAAAAGAGTATTCAAAGCCCTATCTGATCTTCTATCCTCGCTCATCCACCCTTGCTCATCCACCATGCCATCAAGAGAACCCCATGCTACGTCTTCCTTCATTGGCCCTGCTAGCCCTTTTTTTTGCTCTGCACGCTGTGGGCGCAGGACGGTGTTCATCCCGGCTTATGGCGTATCGACATGACCATATTCAACCTACCACGAGTGGAGGGTGACGCGCCGATCTCTACCGCAACCGAAACCCTGTGCCTGACACCAGACCAGGCGCAGAGCCAGCAAGGCGTGGTTCAGGCGCTCTGGGGTGAGATTGCCTGTGACGATATCGAGATCGCCACTGCAACGGTGGGGCGAGGGTGTCGGTGGCCTGTGGCAAAGGCGAAAGCGCCCTCCGTTCCGTCGATACGCTGACGTTCGATAGCCCCACCGCGTTCGTCAGCGATCTGAAAACCCACACCCACGGTTACAGCGCGCAAACCCTGAGCCAATACCGTTGGCAGGCCCCCGGCTGCTAGTGACGCGCTTGCACCTTTAATGGTATAGCCTAGGGTTCGGATTCGGGGTGAGGAACGGGTATGGTTAAAGCACGCAGAGGTATCGCGATGGTGGCCGGGCTTCTACTGCTGGCCGGTTGCAACGAACAGCCGGACGAGCCGGCCCCGGTGCCCGAGCCCGCGCGTCACGAAGCTGCAACACAGGCTGACGATACTGCTCGCGAGCCCGAACCGTTGGAGGTGGCGGTCACGGCGCACGTCGAGCTTGCAAGCGATCGGCGGCTGATGGTGGCCGGGGAGACCAACCTGCCGGAGGGTACGCGGCTGCAGGTGGTGGTCGAGCGTGAATTGAGCCGGGTGCGATGGCAGTCGCGCACGGCGGTCACGGGCGGGCAGTTTCGCGCCGGGCCCTTCGGTTCGGGCAGCGGCTTGCCGGACGGCGGTTATATCGTGCGCGTGCAGTCGAGTGAAGCCAGCGTGCAGCCGCAGGCCGTGCAGGAGGTGATCGGGTCGCGCGGGGAGTATCTGGCGGGCGAGCTCGTCACGCAAACTCGCCACGGCCTGGGGCAGGTGACCACCTACTCACGACGCTTCTTGGTGGGGAGTGAGCCAAGACGCACGCGTGACCAGGTGGACGTGGTTGAGGACTAGGGGCAAAAGGGTGCTTTAGGCAGAACACCAGTGAGCGAGCACGACGGCGTGGATCTCGACGTCGTTCGGAGACTTGGGGAAATGCTCCAGAACGAATCGATCGTCGCGCTTGACCAGATAATGGCCGGCTTTGTGGAAGACGTGCGTGGGGCCGAGCAGCAGGAGATCACCCGGGGAGGCGGGAGCGAAATCCGAGTCGGGGGCCGGCGTGGTCATCACGCAAGGCGCTTTCCAGTCGATCTTGAGCGGCAGGTGGGGCGGCGGCGTCAAGGTG
>NZ_JAMZBD010000126.1:0-7555 GCF_024158685.1 Halomonas sp. 707D4
GTGTGGATCGTCGGCATCATCGGCGCGGTCTACGCGCTGTTTGGCGGGCTGCGCACCGTCGCGGTCTCCGACACCCTGAACGGGGCGGGCCTTCTGGTCGGCGGCTTCGTGATCGTCTACTTCGGCCTGCAGGCGGTCAGCGACGGGGCGGGGGTCATGGAGGGCTGGAGCATCCTCAAGCAGACCAACCCGGAGCAGTTGAACTCCATCGGCGGATCCGAGCAGCAGGTGCCGTTCTTCACCCTGTTCACCGGGGTGTTCCTGATCAACCTGTTCTACTGGAGCACCAACCAGCAGATCATCCAGCGTACCTTCGCCGCGAAGAACCTCGCCGAAGGGCAGAAGGGCGTGCTGCTCACGGGTTTCTTCAAGCTGCTCGGCCCGCTCTATCTGGTGCTGCCGGGCATCATCGCCTACCACCTCTACTTCGACGAAGGCGTGCGCGCCGACGAGGCCTACGGCTATCTCGTGTTCAACGTGCTGCCGCCGTACCTGACCGGCTTCTTCGCCGCGGTGATGGTGGGCGCGATCCTTTCCTCGTTCAACTCGGCGCTCAACAGCACCACCACCATCTTCAGCCTCGGCATCTACAAGGGCGTGCTCAACCCGGAGGCCACCGAGGCCCAGGTGGTCAAGTCCGGCAAGGTGTTCGGCTGGATCATGGCGGTCGTCACCATGATCATCGCGCCGCTTTTGGCAGGCCAGGAGAGCCTGTTCGGCTACCTGCAGAAGATGAACGCGATCTACTTCATCCCGATCCTCGCCGTGGTGATCGTCGGGCTCCTGACCAAGCGCGTACCGCCCATGGCGGCGAAGATCGCCCTGGTCGGCGGCTGCCTGATGATCGCCGCCGGCTACTTCGTACCGCCGTTCACATTGCTTCCTGAAGTGATGCACGAGTTCCACTTCGTGGCGCTGGTCTTCGCGCTGCTGGTGATCATCATGCTGGTCATCGGCAAGCTGCGCCCGCGCGAGACCGATTGGGTGCAGCAGGACACCGGCGACGTCGATCTCACTCCTTGGAAAGGCGCCGTGCCCGTGGGTATCGTGCTGGTGGTGCTGGTGATCGTGATGTATGTGAGCTTTGCGGGTTAAACGGCTTTATGAAACATTTAGCTTGTGTAGCGTCTAATTAGTCTGGCATCTATTTCATATTCGAACGCCCGCTGTATCGCAGTGGGCGTTCTGTATTTCAGGAAGTAGGTTCGGTTATAGCTTTTGATTGATTCGTTGATCGTGTAGCGTGCTTGGTTCAGTATTTTGAGATTCACTGATTTCTCTTGGCTATAGTGGACGCTAATTAAGGCATTTGTCTTAGACGATAATTGAGGGCGAGAAAATGACACAAGCTGGCGGGCCAGCTGCGATAAATGGCTTCCTTTATCAGATTCTTCATCACTTAGTATGGATTACGCAAGTCTCGCTGTCCGGCACTATAGATGGAGAGCTGATCGATGATGCATGTCTGGTTCTCGAGCCGCGTAATGGTGGTGACGCACGAGCTGAGGCGGCTGGCGTATATCTCGTTGAGCAGTACAAGTCACGTAAAAATGGTACTTGGTCCGTTAATGACATCGTTTCTGTCCTCGTTGATCTGCGAAAGTCGATACCCTCCCAGCGTCCAGGCGATGCGCGTTATCGATTTGTCACTGATGGTCGGGAAGGCCGTTTAAAACCTTTAAGACTGTTTCTCAATGATGTTGAGTCAGCAGTGGCGCCTGATGATCTAGATCGGATGACAAAAAGGGAATTCAGTTCTGGACTAATCAGGACAAATAGCGAATTTTTTGACCATATTGTTGTGGCTAGCCGCTCAACTAGAAAATCATGTGAGAACGATGAGCGGATACAAGTATTCCATCTACTTAAGCACTTGCAGCTAGAGTTTGAATCGGATGACACTAAACAGACTTATGCTGTAGATAAGTTACTGCGCCGCTATGCTCCTAACTTGGGAGACGAAAGAGGTATTAGGGAACGGCTTGTAGGAATTCTTGTTGAGAAATTAAGTAAGGGGGAAGTAAGGCTTGATCGCCAAGAGATAAACGAAATATTTCGCAATGTAGGGCTCAATCCCGATAGGATTGTTCGTTTTGAGCAACTAGCTGAAACGATGGGTGAGCGGACTCGCAACCGTCTTGATCGTATGGGGTATCGCCCTGAGTGTGATGTGCGGAATCCGCCTGATTGGCCAGATATTAAGCCCGTTCTTTTGATCGCTGGCACAAGCGGTATGGGAAAAACTTGGCAATTGGGGCGGCTTTTGGAAACTCTGGCGCAAAGCCGCGAGATAGTGACACTCGTGCCTTCTAACAGCGCTTCGGAAACAGTGCTGAAGGATGCAGCACAGGATATCTGGCAAACCGGTCTCGACGAAACATCTGAGAAATCACTCGTTGCGGTTGCGCGGTTCCTTTGCGAGCTTGTGCCAAACGCTGAGGGGCGAAAGATCACGATCGCCGTGGATGATGTTCAGGACGTGGATGTTGCCCGTGCTCTCATTCGACAGGATTGGGCCGAGCGGGGCATGCGTCTTGTCATGTCAGTACCGCTTGAGTTGAGCGGAACGCTAAAGTTAGCTGACAGTGAGCGTATTCATCTGCATCAGGTCGGTGAATTCTCGATCAATGAACTTGATTGTCTCTTGAGGTGGAGTGGTAAAAGGTGGACTGAACTCCCTCACGACCTTAAGAAACTTCTGCGCACTCCAATTTTGGCCGGCCTTTTTCTCAAACTTCCCTATAGTTCAATACAACGTGCTCCACGAAGCGAATATGAAATCTTTGAGTCCTTTTGGGAGCGCATTGCTTCAAGGGGAGTTCTTGGTGATATAGGCATCGTACTCGCGCTCGCTGCCTTATATGTTGGAGGAGATACTTATCCACTTTGCCGGCAGAGATGGACCGAAATCGGTTTGAACGATGAGAGTCGAGCCCGCTTGGAGGCAACTGGATGGCTTCGAAGCACTGAATATGGCGAGGTTGCATTTGCGCATGACCGTCTGCTGAATTGGGCTGTTGCAAAAGAGTTAGTCCGCCAGTATCAGCACAATCAACTTGGCGTGGAAAAGCTTGGTGAAATGTTCTCTAGTGGCAGTAGCGAAAACCAGTCGCAGTGGCGTCGCCTCGGATATGTGCCGATGGATACGATCTGGTTGCTTGGGGAAAACGATAAAAACGCTGAACCCGCGAGTGTGATCGTCGCACAAATGGAACAAAGCCATGAGTTCGGAAGTTATGGAGGAGAGCTGTACAAACATCTGCTGCCAACATTGGGTCAGCGTGCGGTTCCGATTCTTCTCTCTCGCTTGCATTCTGTAGTTTCCGATGAAGCTAGAGATTACCGCGTGAGTTTGATTGGCCAAGCCTTTGTCAATTTGGCTCGACAAGATCATGTTGACTTGGCGAATGTTGTAAAGTCACTTCTCCGATCCAGCTCATGGGATCTTCAGAGTGTAGCGATAGTGGCGCTAACAGTCGCACCGGATGTCGATTGGCTAGATCGGATTTGGGAAATTCACCAGCATTGTGTCGAAGTTTTAGAAGATCGATCAAACGGACTGCCGCATGAGGGCTACCAATCCACCATGGCCGCCCTGCGTGCCGGGGTTGCCCATAGACCGGAATGGCTTCGGTTGCGGATACTCTCTGTTGATCCCAGTAAGGAGTCTATAAGCGATCTTGGATATTTGCTAAACACCCTAGAACATCCCAATGCTCTGACTATTTGGAGAGAAACACGAGATCGATTGATTGAAATGATGCCTGAAAGTAAGCCCCGTAGCCTGCTGCATTGCATCGCACGCTTTGGCGATCGTGAAAAAATTGATTTCATTACTCAAAACCTCACACAACAGCAGGATTTCGCTAGCGGGGCTGCACTCTATGCGCTCTCCGTTCTTGACCCACTCGCTGCAATTGATCGGCTCGAAGAGATCGGTGAATCAGAGCGTTATTTATCTCGGAATTACTGGCTACCCGGCTTGTTGCGCGCTGAACCGGAATTAACGCTACATCGCGTGCTCGCGCTAGCTAAGACGCAGCCGGGGGGCCGTCATTTGATTGAAATTCTTTTTGATGAACGACCGAATGAGATCAACAAAGAAATGCTGCGGTTCGTGCTACGCACCCTAGAATGGGACTTGCGTCAAGATCTCGATGCAGTCATCTCTGGAGATCAAATTTGGCTTGATCGCCCACTAAGTTTTTTGGGAGGTATCACTCGTCCGGATCTTCTTTCCATCATAATGGCGGAGGAAGGCGGAGAGCTAGAAGCAATGCTCGTTACCATCGGCTGCTGTCGACAACGATTAAATAGTAGGGGTAACGAGCCTGTGCATGAGGGCATACGTAGGCTTCTCATCCTGATAGGCGGTGAAGGGATCACTACGTTACTCAAGCACGAGCTAGAGTCCGAGCACTACTGGGTACGTCGTGGTGGTTTAATGTGGGCTTTTGTACGTCAAGATTCTGAAGTTATAGAGCGGTTAACTGCTATCGCCCTCCGACCAATTCCTCGAGATGCTATTGGAAAACTGGAATCGGAACCTTATCGCGATTTTCATAAAGCTGTAAGCAGTCTTGCCGCATTGGGGGCTGATGCTAGTTTGGTCAATGCTATTTTCGAGGTCGGAATATCTGAAGTACCACTCGAACTTTTTCTTCTTAGATTACATCAAGGACCAATGCCGACTTCTCTCCTAAACAGAGCTATTTTGACTCTGAAAAATAGAGCAACAGCAGAAAATGAGCTTTGTGTCGCTGTGATTATCGCTTGGTTTAGCAATAATGAAAAGCTCATCCCTGTTGTGCGTGACTTGCTAGAGAGAACTGATCCAGCCAGTCGTTTGGCAATGTATCTTTGTATCTCGCTGCGCGAACTTGGTGATCAATCCAATGAGTTTGCCCAATTTGCTTTTTTGGTAGCACAAACGAAAGAGAATGTTCGGTGGGGTATTGATGCTCTTGCAAGCGTAAAGAATGGCGGTGAGGAATTACTACTGGAATGGCTACAAAATCAGAGCGTGGGTTCATGGAGCCGCTATGAGGTTTTCGTTATTCGTATGCTATATAGGCGTTCGGAGACGCGTGATCAAGCTATAGCAGCTGCAGGAATAGCCTGTGAGCGGGTTAGCTATTTCGATGAGACCCCTTATGATATAGCAGCTGAAGCTAATGATCCTGGATTGCGGGATACAATTCTTGAAAAGGCGTTTTCTGAAAACTCCTTCTTTGTGACAGAGCCACTGAACGTCATCGAAGGCCTGGCCAAATTTAATATACCGCGCGCTGTTGATGCAATTGAGTTGGCTTTTAAGACCCACCCAAAAATTGAGCGAGAGTTGGCGAGGTTGCTCGTTCGCATCGCACCAGATATAGCAGCCGAGAAACTGATTAGTGTGGCTGTTAAAATTGAGCGGGATTCAACTAGAAGTGCCGTCGGACGAGCTCTTCGCCAGCTAGATCCTGCAATAATTGTTCCGCTGTTTGCCGAGCGTGTAAGGGGGGCAGCTTCCGAGAGAAAGATCATCGCTGAATTAGCTGCTTGGTTACCATTTCCTCAAATTAATAACGTTATCGTTGGACTTGCTGACCAAGATAGCGCTAATGAAGTTAGACATTCGGCACTTAAGGCGCTCGAATGCCACCGTAAGGAAGCAAGCCTAAGAGTCCTGCTAGAGGAGTTTGAAACTGCAAGTTATAACAAGCGATGGAGTCTGCTAACGGCCATCCTGAATGGTGCTGATGCTCACTTGCTAAAGAGCCGTGATGATCCACTTTGGCTAGGTCACATCTTAACAGACGAACTCCCATTTATATTTGAGCACCATGCTAATGATGTGCTAAAGCAAAGAATCCAGCGAGGCAAGTAGTGGCATAACCTGATCCGCCAACAGTACGTATCGCTTTAAGGCAGGACACTGAAATAAGGTCAACATGGCAAGCAGCTTCAATGAAGAAGACTGGTATCTTTTTTAAATGGCTGTTCAAATTGAAAGTGTAATTAGATCCGTAACGACCGAGTAGGTAATCAATTGTGCTGCAGGGGCAGTCAAATAGGAGATTTGCACTCAATAGTAGCCCCGCAGTCGCGGGACTACTCATTTCTGACTAGGCCAGATGTAGAGGCGGCTCGGCGAGTCCGGCGATGCCTGTCTCGACTACATAGAGCGAGCCTGCGAAGGGCTCTTGGGCAAGCTGCTCAGCACTGAATCCCTCTCGCGCAGTGGTGATATACAGCGTTTTAAGATCGGCGCCGGCAAATGCCGGGCAGGAGGGCTGGCTGACCGGCAAGTCAATACGGCCAATAATCTGACCCTGTGTATTTAAGCGCACTACCTGCCCAGCGCCCCACAGTGCCAGCCATAGGCAGCCGTGGCTATCCATGACAGCGCCGTCCGGGTTGCCTTCCGTTTGGGTGAAATCAGCAAAAGGCTCGGGTTCACCGATGGGCCATCCCTGATCATCCAGCGCCCAGCGCAGCACCCTGCCGGTCGGCGTATCGGTGAAGTAGGCGGTGTCGCCTTTTGGCGAGAAGCAGATCGCGTTGGGGATGGTCAGCCCCGAGCGCAGGGTATGGAGCTTGCCCCGGTGAAGACGGTAGAGGCTGCCCGCGCCGGGTTCGGCGTTCTTGCCCATGGTGGAGAGCCAGAGGCTGCCGTGCCGGTCGACCCGGGCGTCGTTGCTGCGGGTGACGGGATTGTCCGCCTCGAACGCCATCAGCGCGGTCTGCTTTTGTCGTTTCGGGTCGAACAGCGTCAGCTGGTTTTCGCCTATCAGCAGCAGCCGGCCATCTTCGACCGGGGCGGCGCAGGAGGTCATGCGCTCGAGCGCGAAGCTTGAATGCACCTGGGTTGCCGGGTCGAGCCAGTGGAGCCGCTTGCCCAGAATATCGCACCAGTAGAGCCGGGCGCTTTGCGCCTGCCACTGGGGGCCTTCGCCGAGCTCGCAGCGGCAATCCACGGCGAGCGTTGCCTGCAGCGCGTCATTCATGATCGTCTCCCGCCGCCTGCCAGGCGCGCACCAGCGCCTGGGCCTGGCGGCCCACCTGTTCGGCGCTCTGGCCGGGCTTGTAAAGCGCGCTTCCGAGCCCGGCGCCGTCCACGCCGCCGGCGCGCCATTCGGCGAAGTTGCTCTCGCCGATGCCGCCGACCGCGTAGAGCAGCGTGCCTGGTGGCAGTACCGCGCGCACCGCCTTCATGCCCTCGATACCGACCTGGACCGCGGGAAAGAGCTTGAGCCCGGTGGCGCCGGCATCGAGCGCGTCGAACGCCTCGGACGGCGTGACGATGCCGGGGAAGCTCTGCATGCCGAGCGCTCGGGCGGCCTCGATCACCGCCGGACGGGCGTTGGGCGAGACGATCAGCCGCCCGCCGGCGGCGTGCACTTCCTTCACTTGGGCGGGGGTGAGCACCGTGCCGGCGCCGATCAGCGCCCGGTCGCCGTAACGCTCGGCGAGCAGCGCGATGCTCTCGAGCGGCGACGGCGAGTTGAGCGGTACCTCGATGCGGGTGATGCCCGCCTCGAGCAGCGCGTGGGCGATATCCACCACTTCG
>NZ_JAMZBD010000127.1:0-7512 GCF_024158685.1 Halomonas sp. 707D4
TTTCATCGGCGGGGCATCAAACCGGCAGTACCGCACCGTCCGCGCGGGGTTCGGTGCCACCCTGCAGCGCGCCGGTTTCCGGGTCGCGCAGGATGATCTGGCCGCGGCCGAAGGTGAGGCCGTCCACGCACTTCACGATGTGGTGGCCACGGCGCTCCAGGGCCTGGACGAGGTGGTCGGGGAAGCCCGGTTCGACCTCGACGGTCTTGCCTTTCGTCCACTTCCAGCGCGGCATGTCCAGCGCCGCCTGAGGGTTGAGGCCGTCCTGGAACATGCTGGCCACTACCTGCACGTGGCCCTGGGGCTGCATGTAGCCGCCCATCACGCCGAAGGGGCCGACCGCCTGGTCGCCCTTGGTGATGAACCCCGGGATGATGGTGTGGTAGGTGCGCTTGCCCGGGCGCAGCACGTTGGTATGGTCTTCGTCCAGCGAGAACGACCAGCCGCGGTTTTGCAGGCTGATGCCCGTGCCGGGCACCACGATACCGGAGCCGAAACCTTCGAAGTTGCTCTGGATGAACGACACCATGTTGCCGTCATCGTCCGCCGTGGAAAGGTACACGGTGCCGCCCAGCAGCGGGTCGCCGTGGGTCGGATCGAGGGCGTCCCGGGCGATCAGCTCGCTGCGCTTCTTGAGATAGGCGGGCGAGAGCATCTGCTCGACGGTGAGCGACATGTGCTTGCGCTCGGTGATGTAGCGAAGCCCGTCCACGTAGCCCAGCTTGGTCGCCTCGATACGCCGGTGCAGCGACTCCACCGGGTCGTGGGGTTCGTCGCCCATGGCTTCCAGAATGCCCAGTGCCTGCAGGGCGATCAGGCCGCTGCCGTTGGGCGGAATCTCCCATACGTCGTGGCCACGATAGCGCACGCTGATCGGGTCGACCCACTCCGGGGCGAAGGCGGCGAGGTCTTCCTTGCGCAGAAAGCCGCCGTGCTGGCGCGAGAAGGCATCCATGGCGTCGGCCAGCTCGCCGGTGTAGAAGGCCTGGGCGCGGGTCTCGGCGATGGCGCGCAGGGTCTTGGCCATCTCCGGCGAGCGCCAGGTCTCGCCGGGCTTGGGCGCACGGCCCTTCGGTGTGAAGTGGTCGAACCAGGGCGCGAACTCCGGGCGGCCGTACTGGCCGTAGCGGGTATGCGCCTGGGCCCAGAGCTTGCTCGCGGTGGGCAGCACCGCGTAGCCCTCTTCCGCCAGGCGGATGGCCGGGGCGATCAGCGCCTCGAAGGGCAGCTTGCCGAAGCGCTCGGAGAGCGCGGCCCAGGCGCCGGGTGCGCCGGGTACGGTGACCGGCACCAGGCCGTGGGCGGGCATCTCGTCAAGGCCCAGCGCCTTGACGGCCTCCACCGAGATGCCCATCGGCGCCTTGCCGCTGGCGTTCAGGCCGTGGAGCTTGCCATCCACCCATACCAGCGCGAAGGCGTCGCCGCCGATGCCGTTGGAAGTGGGCTCGACGACGGTGAGGGCGGCGGCGGTGGCGATGGCTGCATCGATGGCGTTGCCGCCGTCGCGCAGGATGTTCGCGCCCACCTGGGCGGCCAGGCTCTGGGAGGTGGCGACCATGCCACGCTTGCCGAAAGTGACGGTGCGCCGCGAGGCAGTGGGGTAGTAGTAGGGGTCGAGCGTCATGATGAAGTCCTCATTCTTGCGAGGCGCCGTCCTGGAAGGCGCGATTCTGGGCGGCCTGGGCACGCTCGGCCATCAGGCGGCGCTGACGAAGGTAGCTGTAGACACTGTATGCCACGGAGACCACGGCCAACGTCAGCAGCAGCGCCGAGATCGGCCGGGTGAAGAACAGCGTCCAGTCGGTGCTGGTCTGGAAGGCGCGGCGCAGGTTGGTCTCGGCGATCGGCCCGAGCACCACGCCCAGCACCAGAGGCGCCAGCGGGTAGTCGAGTTTCTTCAGCAGGTAGCCGAAGGCGCCGATCGCCGCCAGCAGGTAGAGATCCGACACGCGGTTGTTCAGGGTATAGGTGCCGATCGCGCAGCAGGCCAGCACCACCGGCACGACGATGTACTTGGGCACGTTCAAAAGTCGCATGAAGGCACGCATCATCACCACGCCGATCACCAGCATGAACACCGAGGCGACTGCCATGGCGATGAACATGCTGTAGACCAGGTCCGGGTGATCGAGAATCAGGCGTGGCCCCACGCTGATGCCGTGCACCATGATCGCCGCCATCAGCACCGCATCCGCCGGGGAGCCGGGAATGCCCAGCGAAATGAGCGGGATGAGGCTGCCGCCCACGGTGGAGGAGTTGCCGGCCTCCGAGGCGACCACGCCTTCCGCCTCACCCTTGCCGAAGGTTTCCGGGTGGCTGGAGGCGCGCTTGGCCTGATCGTAGGCGACGAGGTTGGAGATCGAGCTGCCGGCTCCCGGTACCGCGCCGATGAACACCCCGAGAAGTGACGAGCGCAGGATGTTGAAAGGCTTCTTGAGCGTACCGATCATCACGCTCCACAGGTGCGGGCGCATGTCGCCGCTGACCAGCGCTCTGGAGCCGTCTTGATTCGCGGATGACGGCTCGAGCTCGGAAAGCAGCTGGCTCATCGCGTACATGCCGATCAGCACTACCAGAAACGGGATGCCGGCGGTCAACAGCTCATAGCCGAAGGTGAAGCGTTCGCGGGCCATCAAGGGGTCCGGGCCGATGGTGGCGATGCCGATCCCCAGCAGCCCCGCGATCAGCCCGCGCAGGATCGAGTCGCCCACCAGGCTTGCGATGATCGTCAGCGCGAAGACAATCAGCGCGAAGTACTCCCACGGGCCGAGCTTGACCGCCAGCAGGGCCAGCGGAGGCGCCGCGACGATCAGGATCACGATCGAGATCAGCGAGCCGACGAACGAGGCAAAAAGCCCCAGCGACAGCGCCCGCCCGGGCTGGCCGTTGCGTGCCATGGGAAAGGCGTCGAAGGTGGTGGCCACCGCCGACGGCGTGCCGGGGATGCCCAATAGTGCGGCGCTGAACAACCCCCCGCTCAAGCCCCCCACGTACACCGAGAGCATCACCGCGATGCCCTGCATCGGCGGCATGGCGAAGGTGAGCGGAAGCGTCAGCACGATCGCCATGGTGATGGTGAAGCCCGGAATGGCCGCGGCGATGATGCCGGCGAAGGTCGCCAGCGCCATCAGCGCCAGCGTATAGGGTTCGGTGACGCCCCCCAGGGCGACGAGAAATGCATCGGTCATGAAATCACCCGTTCACCAGCGCGCGCGCGGAAGATAGATACTGAACACGTCAGCGAAGAGATAGTACGGCCCGATCGAGAACAGCAGTGCCACGCCGACGACGACCAGGAGCGTCAGCGGCCGGCGGGGCGCCAGGTAGAGCTGGGCCGCGAGCAGGTAGCAGAACGTGGCGGCGATGAACCCGGCGAAGGGCATCGCGATCATGTAGGCGATGAACAGCCCCAGGTTGACCAGCACCGGTTTCAGGGCCATCAGCCGGCGCCAGGCCACGCCCGGACGGGTGCGCGGAAAGCCTCGCCGGAGGAGTTCGAGCGCGATCGCGGCCACGCACAGCACGGCCATGGATGAGAAGATCAACTGCGGAAAGGTGCCGGCGCCCATCGGTTCCCAGCGTGAGGCCGGCAGCGCGCCGGCCTTTAACGCCATGAACACCGCACCCACCGCGAGCACTGCATAGGACACCAGCTGCAGCCAGGGCTGCAGCGCGGCGTCAGCGTCGTTACGCGCCATGACGGATTCCTGCCAAGTGGTGGCTGCTCTTAGTCGAGCAGATGGGCGTTCTCTTCGATCAGCGCATCGGTGCGCTCGAGGTAGTCGGTGTAGGCGGCGCGATCCATGAAGCGCACGCTGCTGCCGACGTTGGCGATATCGCCCTGGAAGGCCTCGCTTTCGGCGATGGTCGCGAGCGCGGTTTCCAGGCGCTCGATGACCGCTTCCGGCGTATCCTTGGGTACCACGATGCCACGCGTGACCAGAAACTCGAGATCGTAGCCCAGCTCCTTGAGGGTGGGCACGTCGGGTAGCTCTTCCAGGCGCTCCTCGGTGGCCGCAGCCAGCACGTTGATGTCGCCGTTCTCGACGAAGGCCTCGGCGGAGTGGTAATCCTCGATCGACAGGGTGATGTGACCGCCGGCCAGTGCACGCAGCCGCTCGCCGGTACCCTCGTAGCCCACGTAGCCGAACTCGGTGTCGGTGGCGTCTTCGAACTGCACCGCCCACAGGTGCGGAATGCCGCCCAGCGTCACGCCCATGCGGTAGTCGCCGGGGCTCGGCTGTACGGCTTCGAGCATGTCATCCAGGGTTTCCCAGCCGGTATCGGCGTTGGCCAGTACCACGATATCGTCGCTGGTCATCATCGCCACGGGCTCGAAGGCGTCCCAGTTCTGGTCGGTCACCCCGGCGTGATGGGCGATCAGCAGGCCTTCGTGGATCTGGCTGATGCTGTAGCCGTCCGGGGCGCGGCGCGAGGCTTCGCGAAGCCCGACGGTACCGCTGGCGCCGGGCATGTTGATGATCGGCACGGGCTTACCCAGTTCCTCGGAAAGATGCTGGCCGATCAAGCGCATCAGCAGGTCGCTGGCGCCGCCCGGGCCCCAGGGCACGATGAACTCGACCGGGCGCTCGGGGTAGTCGGCCGCCGCCACGCCGGGCAGGGCGATGACGGTCGAAAGCGCAGAGAGGGTGAACAGCTTCTTGAGTGTCATGGTTGTTTCCTGTTGGGTCTTGAGTGCTACGAGCGTAATGACACCTTGGCACGACCGCGGGGAAGCGGCGCGTCGCCAATCGTCGTGGTCGAGCCGTTCGTGGATGAACCGACGTCGCCCGCCGGGTATCGGTGCGATGCCGGGCGAGCGCCACGCGGGCGTGATTATGATTGTTCAACGCTCGAATCGAGCCGTTGATTTTTCGCTTATCGTTTATCGATTTAAAAATCGATTTTTCAAGGCCATTCGACTATAGGCGAAGCAAGGAAGGAGCGTCAATGAACCTCTATGTAATTTTAAATTTTGGTGTTTTTTTCGGATTTAACAGCTGTAAACAATATTGATAATCGTTTATAGCTATTTTGTTGTTGAAAATAATGAGATGTCTCTATAAGTCATTTATCTTGACTCGCATGACAAACGATACTGTTGAAATAGGTACAACGGTGCTTTCAGCCCCTCTCTATAAAAGACTTATTCAGTTTCGATCCCTCAAGAGTCGCTTGCTGCTGGGCGTCTCGGCGACGCTGCTGATTCTCGCGGCCGTCGTGCTGGGCCTGACCTGGCAGGCGGGTCAGAGCATGCTGCAGGAGTCCAACGTCACCCACCTGCGCTACGAAGCCAACATGCTCGCCGACGAGATCACCCAGCAGGTCGAGAACCGTATCGAGGCGCTTGAGCGGTTGAGCCAGACCATGGGCACCGCGAGCGACACCGAATGGGTCCAGTACGAACTGGCCAAGAACGACTCCCTGCTTTCCTGGTTCGAAGGCATAGTGGTGAGCGACGAAGAGGGTAGGCTGATCGCCGACTGGCCCAGTGTCGTCGGACGTATCGGGCTCGAGACGCGCGATCAGGAGTATTTCGAGATGCTGCGCGGCACGCGAAACGTCCACGTGAGCGAGCCGTTCATCGGGCGTGCCACTCAGATGCCGCTGGTACTCATCGGCGTGCCGCGCCTGAACGCCCGGGGCGATTTCCTGGGGTTCATCGGTGGGGTGGTCAGGCTCGATTCCGGTGGGCTCTTCAGCCGGCTGGCCAAGATACGCCTTGGCGATCACGGATATTCGGCCGTGTTCAGCGCTTCCGGCAACATCCTATACCATCCCGATGATCGCCTGGTGAATACGCCGATCGCCGATCGCGAGGGCTATCCGACCCTCGACCTGGCGCTGGATGGGTGGTCGGGCGATAGCGTCGGGACGCTGTTCGGCGAGCAGCCGCTCTACCAGTCGTACTCCCAGATCTGGCCGGCGAGCTGGATCGTGGGTCTCTATCTGCCCGTCGGGCAGGCCCAGACGCCGCTGGCCGATTTCATTCACCGGTTGTGGTGGATCTGGGTGGTACTGGCGCTGTTTCTTCTGCCGCTGCTGTGGGGGCTTCTGGCCCGAATACTCTCTCCCCTTAATCTGCTCGAAGCGCAGATCGGCGAAGTGGGGCAGGGACGCCGGTCGCACGTGCGACTGGAGACGAGCATGCAGGAACTTCAGCAGGTCGCCCAAACGTTCAATCGGGTGGAGGACGAGCGCCAGCAGCTACTCGACAACCTCCAGGAGCGCGAGGCGTTTCTCGATTCGGTGCTCAATTCAAGCCCGCAAGGCATGTTCGTCGCCAATTTCGGCGGCCGCATCACCTACATGAATCCGGCACTGCTGAAGATGCTGTCCATTTCCGCTGAGACGCAGATGGAGGCATGGCTCGAGAAGATTCATCCCGACGACCGAATGGGCGTGGCAGACCTGTGGGCGCACAGCCTGAAGACGGGCAAGGACTTCGTGCGCCAGATGCGCTTTCTCAAGAACGACGAGACGCTGTGGCTCGACGTTCACGCCCGCTCGGTCATGCTCTCCCAACAGGGGCATTCGATCGGGCTCGTCGGTGTGGTCAAGGACATCACCGAGCGTCGCCAGCAGGAGGCGCTACAGCGCTGGGAGGCAGAGCACGACCCGCTGACGGGCTTGCTCAACCGGCGCGGGTTTCTGCGCCGGCTGGAGGAGGCCTTCGCCGATTTCCAGAAAACCAGTACGCCGTCGGCCCTGCTACTGTTCGACCTCGATCACTTCAAGCCCATCAACGATGAAGGTGGGCATGCCCTGGGCGACGAGATGCTGCGCCGGGTGGCCCAGGTCATCGCTTGGGAGGTGCGTCGCAGTGACCACGTGGCGCGCCAGGGAGGGGACGAATTCGGCGTGCTGTTACCCAGTTGTACGCTGGTGCAGGCTCAGCGCATCGCCGAGGCACTGCGCGTAGCGGTCAGCGAGGTCTCCGTGACTCATGAGGGCAAGGTCTACAACGTCACCCTGAGCATGGGCGCCACCCGCTTCAACGAAAACGATGGCTCCGTCGAGGATGCGCTGACCCGCGCGGATGCCGCAAGCTACGAGGCAAAGGATCGCGGGCGCAACGAAGTGGTCGTGAAACTGCCCAGCGAGTTCGACCCGCTCTCGCTGTTCGATTGAGCAACGCGCGTGTGCGGGGATGCGTTCTCGCGGTAAAATCATCGCGTTCATCGCCGAGAGTATTGCCGTGGATCTTGTAGAACTTTTTTCGCGTACGCTGGATACGACCTTGCCGGTCTTCGCCATGGTGTTCATCGGCATCGTGCTCAAGCGCCTGCGCCTGATCGACCGGGACTTCGTCTCCACCGCCTCGGCGCTGGTGTTCCGGGCAACGCTGCCCACGCTGATCTTCTTGAGCCTGATCAAGGCGGATCTGGGCGTGGCGCTGGATGTACCGCTGCTGCTCTTTTTCGCTTTCGCCACCCTGGGGCAGTTCTTCTTGAGTTGGCTTTGGGCGCGTTTTCGCGTACCCCATGCCGATCGCGGTATCTACGTTCAGGG
>NZ_JAMZBD010000128.1:0-7461 GCF_024158685.1 Halomonas sp. 707D4
CGCCATCTTGTAGGCCACCAGCATCGCCCTCGTCAGGCAGCGCCAGGCCCGCCGCCACCGCCTCGACCGCCAGCGCCGCGCGATGGCTCGCGCCACGCTGCAGCGCGGCGTGCATTTGGGCGAAGCGCATCTCGAGGGCCTGGCGGGCGGTCTCGTCGGCGAGCAGATCGTCGAGCGCGCAGGCGATGGCTTGCGCCGTTGCCTCCTCCTGGATCAGCTCCTGGACGAGGGCCTCCTGGGCGATTAGGTTGGGCAGCGAGATCCAGCGCGTCTTGACCAGCTTCTTCGCCAGCCAGTGGGTGGCCGGCGCCATCTTGTAGGCCACCAGCATCGCCCGGTGGCACAGCATCGCCTCGAGCGCGGCGGTGCCGGAGGTCAAGAGCACCGCGTCGCTCGCCACCATCGCCTCGCGGGCGCGACCCTCGATCAGCGTGACCCGCTCGCCCAGTGCCGGGTAGCCCGCGAGCAGCGCGGCAAGCTCGCGCCGGCGCGCTGGCGTGGCGGCGGGAATCACCACGCCGAGCGTCGGATGGCGCTGGCAAAGCGTTTCGATGGCATCGAGAAACGTCGCGCCCATGAAGCGGATCTCGTTGGCTCGCGATCCGGGAAGCACCGCCAGCAGCGGCCCCTCGGGCGCAAGGCCGAGCGCCTGTCGAGCTGTCGCACGGTCGGTGGCCAGCGGCATCTCGTCGGCCAGCGGATGGCCGACGAAGGTGACGGGCACCCGGTGGCGCTGGTAGAAGTCCGCCTCGAAGGGCAGAAACGTCAGCATGGCATCGACGGCGCGGGCGATCTTCTTCACCCGCCCCTGCCGCCAGGCCCACACCGAGGGGCTCACGTAGTGCACGGTCTTGATGCCCGCACGGCGTAGCTTGAGCTCGAGGCCGGTGTTGAAGTCCGGCGCGTCGATGCCGATCATCACGTCCGGCTGCCAGGCGAGCGCTTCGCGGTAGAGGGTGCGGCGCACGCCGACCAGCTCCGGCAGATGCTTGAGCACCTCGACCAGTCCCATCACCGAGAGGGTCTCGAGCGGAAAGCGGCTCTGCATGCCTTCGGCCTGCATCCGCGGGCCGCCGATGCCGCGAAACTCGATGTCCGGGTGGCGCGCGCGCAGCGCGCGCATCAGGCCGGCGCCCAGAAGATCACCCGAGAGCTCGCCGGCAACGATGAAGACACGCGTCAAGGCCATGATCGATCGTCCTGAAGGGGCGTTTCGTGAAGCGAGAGCGGGCGGCGCACGGCGCCGCTCGGAAATATCCGGCGTCGACGACGCCGCTAGCGGACGATGCCGCGGGTGGCACGCTCGATCGAATCGGCGAAGTGCTTGACCTCGTCGAGATCGAAGCGCTCGCGCATCTGCTCGAGGGCCTGCTCGACGGTCAGCCCCTGGCGGTAGACCAGCTTGTAGGCGACGGTCAGGGCGTTGATCGCCTCGCGGCTGAAGCCGCGGCGCTTCAAGCCCACCAGATTGAGCCCGCGCGCCTCGGCCGGGTTGCCGTTGATCATCATGTAGGCCGGGGTGTCCTTGGTGATGATCGAGCCGCCGCCGGCCATGGCGTAGTCGCCGAAGTGGCAGAACTGGTGTACCGCCGAAAGACCGCCGAGGATCGCGAAGTTGCCGACGGTGACGTGGCCGGCCAGCGTCACCTGGTTGGCGAGGATGCAGTCGTCGCCGATCACGCAGTCATGGCCGACGTGGACGTAGGCCATGAACAGGTTGCGCGAACCGATGGTGGTTTCACTGCGATCCTGGACCGTACCGCGATGCAGGGTCACGCCTTCGCGCACCACGTTGTCGTCGCCCATCACCAGGCGCGTGGGTTCGCCGGCGTACTTCTTGTCCTGGCAATCCTCGCCGACGGAGGCGAACTGGAAGATGCGGTTACGCTCGCCCAGCACCGTCGGCCCCTTGATCACCACGTGCGGGCCGATGACGGAGCCCGCGCCGATCTCGACGTCAGGGCCGATGACGCTGAACGGGCCGACCTCGACATCGTCGGCCAGGCGCGCCGCTTTATCGATCAGTGCAGTAGGATGTATCAAGCCACCTTCCTCTCGGCGCAGATGATTTCCGCCTCGCAGGCAAGCTCGCCGTCGACCGTCGCCTTGCAGGCGAACTTCCAGATGCCGCGCTTGCCCTTGATCACGTTGGCCTCAAGGCGCAGCTGGTCGCCGGGCATCACCGGGCGCTTGAAGCGCACGTTGTCGCTGCCGACGAGATAGTAGACGTAGCCATCCGCGGGCAGCTTGTTGACCGTCTTGAAGCCGAGGATGCCGCAGGCCTGGGCCAGCGCCTCGACCACCAGCACGCCGGGCATGATCGGGTGATGCGGGAAGTGGCCGTTGAAGAAGGGCTCGTTGATGCTGACGTTCTTGAACGCGACGATGGTTTCGCCCACGGTCAACTGCGTTACTCGATCCACCAGCAAGAACGGATAACGGTGGGGCAAGTATTCGCGAATCTCGTTGATATCCATAACCATCGTCAGACCTCAAAAAAGACAAAAAACCCGATGCTTGATCGGGCAAACGCCAGCACGCCCGCTGGTATCGAGGGCGAATTATACCCCCGCCTTCGGGCCCAGAACCACCGATGACCCGCTTTAAAACGCCGGGTCACTCGCTTCGGCTATTTTTTTCCAATTTGTTCAAACGTTTGGCAATGTCATCGAGCTGTTTGAAACGCACGGCATTCTTGCGCCACTGGGTGTTGTTCATCGCCCCGGTGCCCGAGGAGTAGACGCCGGGCTCGAGGATCGAATTGGTGACCAGGCTCATGCCGGTGACCTGGACCCCGTCGCAGATGGTCAGGTGCCCCGACAGGCCGACGCCGCCGCCGAGCATGCAGTGCTTGCCCACCCGGGTGGAGCCGGCGATGCCCACGCAGCCCGCCAGGGCGCTGTGATCGCCGATGGTGACGTTGTGGGCGATCTGGACCTGGCTGTCGATCTTGACGTCGCAGCCGATCAAGGTGTCGCCGAGCGCACCGCGGTCGATGCTCGAGCAGCTGCCCACCTCGACGTCGTCGCCCAGCACCACGCCCCCGAGCTGGGCGATCTTGTGCCAGCCGGCGCCGTCGTGGGCGAAGCCGAAGCCGTCGCCACCGATCACGCAGCCGCTTTGCAGCACCACGCGCTTGCCGATCACCACCCCATGGCAGACGGTGACGTTGGCGTGAAGGCGCGAGCCGTCACCGATGGAGCTGTCCGCCCCTACCACGCTGCCGGCGCCGATGACCACGTGTGCGCCGAGCGTCACGCCGGACTCGATCACCGCGTTGGCCTGGATGACCACGCCCTCGCCCAGCACCGCGTCCTCGGCGACCACGGCGGTGTCGTGCACGCCGGGCACGTCGCGGGCGCGCAGCGGATCGAAGAGCTGGGAGATCCTGGCATAGCCAAGGTAAGGGTTTTCCGTCTCGAGCCGCGGTACCGGGCAGTTCTTGCCGTGCTCCGGGTGCAGCAGTACCGCGGCCGCCCGGGTCGAGGCCAGATCCTTCAGATAGGCACGGTTGGCCAGAAAGGCGACCTGGTCGGGCCCGGCCTCCTTGAGCGTCGCCAATCCACGAATCGGCCGACTGGCATCGCCGTCGAAGGCGATATCCAGGTGGCGAGCGATATCAGCCAGCGTGATGGGGTGAGAAGCGTGCGTCATGGGAGCCCACAATAACGTTGGTGCGACCACGTCGCACCGTCCATTCGATGAGTTTAGAGCGAGTCGAAGATCTGGGTGACCTCGTTGGTCACATCCGGCAGATCCGTCGAGGAGTGCAGCACGCCGTTGGGCTCGACCAGCACGTCGAGGTTATGGCGGGCGAGCACCTGTTCGACGGCCTGCTCGAGCTTGGTCTCGGCGCCTTGCAGGAACTGCTGCTCGGAGGCCTGCTGGGCCTGGAGCACCTCGCGGCGCAGCTGCTCGAAGCGGCTGCCCTTCTGCTGAAGCTCGGCGATCAGGGCGTCGCGCTGGGCCTGGCCCATGGTCTCGCCTTCGTTTTGCAGGCGCTGCTGGAGCTGCTGGAGCTCGTTGCCCAGGCCCTGGGCCTCGCGCTGCTGGCTACCGATCTGGCTTTCGAGCTGACTCAGCGAACTCTGTGCCGACTGGGTGTTCATCAAGGCGGCGCGCCAGTCGAGCACGGCGACCTCGGCGGCGTAGGCAGGCAGCGCCATCGCCCCGAAAAGACACACCGCTGCCGTCAATTTACGCATGTTAACTCCTTTTCAAGGCGAGGGGCGCACGGCGCCATCCATGTTAGAACGTCTGAGTTAGAACGTCTGACCCAGCGAGAACTGGAAGAACTGCGTGTCGTCGCCGCTTTCGTCGTTGAGCGGCTCGGCGATGCTGAAGGTCAGCGGGCCCACTGGCGTCAGCCAGGAGAGGCCGATACCCGCGCTGTAGCGCAGATCGCCCAGGTCCACGCCGGAGCTGCAGCGCTGGCGGTCCGCATCCTCGTCGAGCACGTCGTAGCAGGAGCTCAGGAAGGTGTTACCGGCATCGACGAACAGCGACGTCTGGATCGAGCGCTGATCCTCGATGAAGGGCAGCGGGAAGAGCACCTCGGCGCTACCCTCGACCAGCACGTTACCGCCGAGCGTACGGTCGCGGCCGCCTTCGCGGGCCGGCGTGGTGCGCTGCCCCAGGGTGTTGGAGGTGAAACCGCGCACCGAGCCGAGGCCGCCGGCGTAGAAGTTCTCGTAGAACGGGAACGGGTCGCTGGTGCCGAGCGTATCGGCGTAGCCGAGGTTGCCGGAGAACTTCAGCGCCCAGGTCTGCTCGTCGTTGATCGGGAAGAGCTGCTGGGCGCGGGCGCGCACCTTGTAGTACTCGGCATCGCTGCCCGGCACGCCGGTCTCCAGCGACAGGCGCTGGTAGTTGCCGGCAGTGGGCATGATGCCGCGGTTCAGGTTGTTGCGCGTCCAGCTGGCGGTGAGCTTCAGGCTCTGGGCGTCCTCGCCCTGCTCCTCGACGTAGCGACGGATTTCCGAGGCGGTGTCGAAGTAGGTCTTGACCGTCAGGTCCTCGATGCTGGCGCCGAAGTTGAGCCTTGAGAGCTCGCTGACCGGGTAGCCGAAGTTGATGCCGGCACCGTAGGCGTCGGTCGAGAACGTCGAGATATCGGAGTCGGCGTAGTCGGTCTCGCGGTAGAAGACGTTGTAGCCGCGCGAGATGCCGTCCAGCGTCCAGTAGGGATCGGTGAAGGCGAAGTTGACGCTGGTGAAGGTGTCGCTTCGCTGGGCGCCGATGTTGACGCGGTTACCGGTACCCAGGAAGTTGTTCTGGGCAAGCCCCACGCCGTAGATCACGCCGGCACTCTGGGAGAAGCCCACGCTCGCCGAGACCGAGCCAGACGGCTGCTCCTCGACGTTGTAGGTGACGTCGAGCAGATCCGGCTGGCCCGGCACCGGCTGGGTGTCCACTTCCACCTGGCTGAAGAAGCCCAGGCGCTCGAGGCGCTGGCGCGACTGGGTGATCGACTCGGTGGAGGCCGGCGCGCCTTCCATCTGGGTCATCTCGCGACGCAGCACCTCGTCTTGCGTGGTGGTGTTGCCGAAGAACTCGATACGGCGCACGTAGGTGCGCTGGCCCGGTTCGACGGCGATCACCAGATCCACCGCGTCGCCGCTGCCGGTCGGTTCGGGCACGCCGCGCACCTCGGCGAAGGCGAAGCCCTCGGCGCCCAGGCGGCTGCGCAGCGCCTCGGTGGAGGCGTTGACCTGGGCGCGCGAGAAGACGTCGCCGCTCTGCACTTCCAGCAGGTTGCGCGCTTCGCTTTCGCCGATCTGGAGATCGCCGGCGAAGCGAATGTCGCCCACCCGGTACTGCTCGCCCTCGTCGATGTTCAGGGTGATGTAGATGTCCGACTGCTCCGGGCCGATGGAGACCTGAGTGGAGACGACGTCGAAGTTGATGTAGCCGCGGTCGAGATAGAACGAGCGCAGGCGCTCGATGTCGCCGGACAGCGCCTCGCGGGAGTACTCGTCGTTGGAGAACCAGCCGAAGAAGCGCCCCGGACGGTCCTCGAGTTCGAAGACGCGGCGCAAGGTCTCCTCGTCGAAGGCCTCGTTGCCGACGATGTTGATCTGGCGGATGGTCGCCACTTCGCCTTCGTTGATGTTGATGTTGACCTGCACGCGCCCTTCGTCGATCTCCTCGACCTCGGTGCGAATCCGCGCGCTGTAACGTCCCTGGGCTTGATAGACCCCTTCGAGCTCGCGCTGGATCTCCTCGAGGGTGGAGAGCTGCAGCACCTGTCCTTCGGACAGGCCGGATTCGCGCAGGCCACGACGTAGATCCTCGGTGGAGATCTGGTCGTTGCCGGCGATGTTGAGGCGCGCGATGGTGGGCCGCTCGATGACCTGGATGACCAGCACGTCGCCTTCGCGGGCGAGCGAGACGTCCTCGAAAAGGCCGGTGGCGAACAGGCTGCGCGCCGCCTCTGCCAATTGCTGCTCGCTGACGCGGTCGTTGGTGCTGACGGGGAAGGCATTGAAGACCGAGGCGGCGGATACCCGCTGAAGCCCTTCCACACGAATGTCCGAAACGTCAAAGGATTGTGCCTGGGCGCTACTTGCACCTGCCAGCAGCAGTGCCGCCATTCCAAGGGTCTTGATTTTCATGCAGTCAGTTCGCTCGCGTTGGTCTGCCGGTTTTTCCAAACAGGCACCATATACATTTGTGCAGGCGGATGACAAGGCATCCCACGCGCTACACGCGTCATTACCAGAGGCGCATCAGATCGAAGTAGAGAGCCATCACCATGAGCGTCCCTATCATGGCGAGCCCGATACGCAGTCCCATTGCCTGAGCTCGCTCCGACACCGGACGCCCGCGCACGACCTCGATGAAATAGTAAAGCAAGTGGCCACCGTCGAGCACGGGAATCGGCAGCAGGTTCAACACGCCCAGGCTGATCGAAAGGTAAGCCAGAAAACCGACGAACGCTTCCATTCCCGCGCGGGCAGAGTCACCGGAAATCTGTGCGATGGTGATCGGCCCGGAGAGATTCGAGGGTGAGATCAACCCGACCAGCATCTTGCGTATCGCATCCACGGTGAGCACGATCATCTCGCCGGTGCGCGAGAACGCCTGCCCCACGGCTTCGAGCGGGCCGTAGCGAACCTCGCGCAAGAGCGCCTCGGGCCAGTCGACCGGCGTCACTCCTGCGCCAATGTACCCAACCTCGGCGCCGTTCTCCAGTGGTTTGCGTTGCGGCACCAGCGACAGCGTCACCGGCGCGTCGTCGCGCTCGACGCCAAGTTCCAGCGTGCGACCGCCGCTTTCGCGAATGATCGAGACGAACGCCGTCCAGTCCGCCACCGGCGCGCCGTCGATGGACACGACGTGGTCCCCGGGCTCGAGACCCGCCTCGGCGGCGGCGTCACCGTCGACCACCTGGCCGATCACCGCCGGCACGCTCGGCCGCCAGGGCATGAAACCCAGGCTCTCGAGCGGCTGGGGCGGGTC
>NZ_JAMZBD010000129.1:0-7434 GCF_024158685.1 Halomonas sp. 707D4
CCACGGCACTGTTCGGGCT
The DNA here is from genome assembly GCF_024158685.1 of Halomonas sp. 707D4. NCBI lineage: Bacteria > Pseudomonadati > Pseudomonadota > Gammaproteobacteria > Oceanospirillales > Halomonadaceae > Halomonas > Halomonas sp. 707D4. Next base: position 20 of record NZ_JAMZBD010000129.1, read on the forward strand.
GAACCTCGGCGGCGACAGTTTCACCCACGGCGTGATGCTGTCGCTCGGGGTGAACCTGTTCTGCTACATCTTCGTCTCCCAGATCAGCTCCCAGCGGGTGGTCGAGCGCATCCAGGCCTCTCTGTTCGTCGACAGCGTCGAGACCCGCCAGACCTCGGTGAACCGCCCCTGGACCGGCGCCACCACCGTGGGCGATCTCAAGGTGCTGTGCGAGCGCTTTCTGGGCGCGGGCCAGGTGGATCGCGCCTTCGAGGACTACGCCCGGCGCACCGCCAAGCCGCTCGACGACGGGGCGCGCGCCTCGATCGACGTGATCCAGTTCACCGAGCGCTTTCTCGCCTCGGTGCTCGGCGCCTCGTCCGCGCGCATCGTGGTCAACTCGGCCCTGCAGGGGCGCGGCATCGGCATCTCGGACGTGATCTCGATCGTCGACGAAGCCTCCCAGGTGCTCGAGTTCAACCGGGCGCTCTTGCAGGCGACCATCGAGAACATCAACCAGGGCATCAGCGTGGTGGACCAGAACCTGCGCCTGGTGGTGTGGAACCAGCGCTACCTGGAGCTTTTCCGCTTCCCCGATCACCTGATTCGCGTCAGCGCCCCGATCGACCGCATCTTCCGCTACAACGCCCACAACGGCGAGTACGGCCCGGGGGACCCGGAGGAGCACGTGGAGCTTCTGCTCGACAACATCCGAAAGGGCCAGCCCCACCGCTACGTGCGCTACCGCCAGGACGGAAGCGTGCTCGAGGTGCAGGGTACGCCGATGCCCGGCGGCGGCTTCGTCTACACCTACCAGGACATCACCCAGCAAAAGCGTATCGAAGAGGCGTTGATCCGCTCCGAGAACAACATCCGTATCTACACCGACAACGTGCCGGCCCTGATCGCCTACTTCGACAAGGAGAGCCGCTACCTCTTCACCAACCGCGCCTACGAGCAGGCCTTCGCCATCGACCGCAACGCGGTGATCGGCCGGCGCTTCGAGGACGTGCTGCCGGTCAAGCAGGCCGAGGAGCGCCTGCCCTGGGTGAAGCGGGCGCTCGCCGGCGAGCGGGTGAGCTTCGAGGTCGCCATGCGGGTGGATGCACGCATGCGCTACATGCTGGTCACCTATACGCCGCACTTCGGCGACAGCCAGTCGATTCTGGGCTTCTTCGCGCTCTACCAGGACATCACCGAGCGTCGCCAGGCGGAGATCGCCCTGCAGGAGACCAACGAGACCCTCGAGGAGCGAGTGCGCGAGCGTACCCAGGCGCTCTCCAAGGCCAACGCCGCCCTGCGCCAGGAGAACCGGGTGCGCGCCGAAGCCGAACAGGCGCTGCGCCAGGCCAAGCAGCTGGCAGAAGATGCCAACGCCTCGAAAACGCGCTTTCTCGCCGCAGCGAGCCACGACCTGCTGCAACCCTTGAACGCCGCGCGCCTGTTCACCTCGGCGCTGATGCAGAACGAGCCGGAGAGCGCCAACCAGCGCACCATCGGCCATATCGACAACTCTCTACAAGCCGCCGAGGAGCTTCTGGGCACGCTGCTGGACATCTCCAAGCTCGACGCCGGCGCGCTCACCCCGCGGCGCAGCCATTTTGCGCTGGCTGACATCGTGCGCCCGCTGCGCGCCGAGTTCGACGTCATGGCCGACGAGCGCGGGCTCGACCTGAACGTGGTGGCAACCTCCCTCTGGGTCGACTCCGACCCGCAGATGCTGCGGCGCATCGTGCAGAACTTCCTGTCGAATGCGCTGCGCTACACGCAGCAGGGCCGCGTGCTGCTGGGCTGTCGGCGCCAGGGCGAGCGGCTCTCCATCGAGGTGTGGGACAGCGGCCCGGGCATTCCCGAATCGAAGCTCACCGAAATCTTCCAGGAGTTTCGCCGCCTCGACCAGGTCTCGCGCCACAAGGAGAGCGAGAAGGGGCTGGGCCTGGGGCTGTCGATCGCCGACCGCATGAGCCGGGTGCTCGATCACCCGATCAAGGTGCGCTCCAAGGAGGGCAGCGGCACGGTGTTCTCGGTGAGCGTGCCGGTGGTGGCGCCCCGCGAGGCCGCCCCGGCCACCCAGGAGACGCCGACCCGGCGCGGCGGCAACAAGCTCGCCGGTGCGCGCATCGTGTGTATCGACAACGAGACGCTGATTCTCGAGGGCATGAGCGCGATGCTCGGCGGCTGGGGCTGCGAGGTGTTCACCGCCACCAGCATCGGCGGGGCGAAGTCCATCCTGCGCAACATGGACGGCGACCCGGACGCGATTCTGGCGGACTACCACCTGGACAACGAAGTGACCGGGCTGATGGCGCTGGAAGCGCTCGACGAGCGACTCGAAGGCGCGGTGCCGGGCATCGTGATCACCGCCGACCGTACCGAGGAAGTATCAGAGCTGATCAAGCGCGCGGGCTACCAGCTGCTGTTGAAGCCGGTCAAGCCGGCGGCGCTGCGCGCCCTGCTCACCCGGACCCTGCAGGCCAGCCGCGCCAGGACCTGAATCCAGCGGATCCAGAACGCGAAGACCCCGCTTGCAGAGAGCACAAGCGGGGTCCTCAACACCGGAAGGCGGGGATCAGGATTCGACTTTCGGCGGCTCGACCTCGAGCTTCTGGGCAGCGATTACCGCCTGGGTGCGCGAGTGCACGCCAAGCTTGCGCAGGATCGCGGTGACGTGGGCCTTGATGGTGGCTTCCGAGACGTTGAGCTCGAAGGCGATCTGCTTGTTGAGTAGCCCTTCGGTGAGCATGTTCAATACGCGAAACTGCTGCGGGGTGAGCGAGGCGATCGCTTCGGCGAAGCGCGACTCCTCTTCGCTGGTCTCGTCCAGAATGCTCGCCATCGCCTCGGGCAGCCACACCTCCCCCTGGAGGATTTCGCCGACCGCCTCGGCGATGCGCGCGAGCGACGACGACTTGGGAATGAAACCGGAGGCACCGTAGTCGATGGCGCGGCGCACCACGTAGGGCTCGTCGCTGCCGGAGACCACCGCCACCGGCACGTCCGGCATCTGGCCGCGCAGCTGGATCAGCCCGGAGAAGCCGTGGGCGCCGGGCATGTGCAGATCGAGCAGGATCAAATCGGCGTCGGGATGGCGATTGACCGCCTCGGTAGTAGCCTCCATGGTATCGGCTTCGACGATCTCGGCCTGGGGGGCCAACTGACGCAACGCCTGGGTAAGCGCTGCTCGAAACAGCGGATGATCGTCTGCGACGATAAACTTGTGGGCTACTGCCATGATACTCCTCCGGTTCCTCGAGCGCGGTGGCTGCGCCGCGACGGCTCGCACATACGGTCACAGCATGGTACCCCATGGGCTTCGGGATGCAAAAGCTTCACCATGCACAATTTGTTATCGTTTCACTGGGCGCTGAAAACGGCGATGCCGGCGGATAGCCGGCATCGCTGCATTCAGAACGTGCGCTTAACTTAACATAGCAAAGCGCCCCACGTACGCTCTTGTGCGCCTTCGTTGTCGCCCTTATTGATTGGCGCGGTGCTCGATCAGATCGTCGACCACCGACGGGTCGGCGAGCGTACTGGTGTCGCCAAGCCCGTCGCACTCGTTGGCGGCGATCTTGCGCAGGATACGGCGCATGATCTTGCCCGAACGGGTCTTGGGCAGCCCCGGCGCCCACTGGATGACGTCCGGCGAGGCGATCGGCCCGATGTCCTTGCGCACCCACTGCACCAGCTCCTTTCTGAGCTCGTCGCTGGGCTCGACGCCGTCGTTCACGGTGACGTAGATGTAGATGCCCTGCCCCTTGATGTCGTGGGGGAAACCGACCACCGCCGCCTCGGCCACGGCGCTGTGCGCCACCAGCGACGACTCGATCTCGGCGGTGCCCATGCGGTGGCCGGAGACGTTCAACACGTCGTCGACCCGGCCGGTGATCCAGTAGTCACCGTCCTCGTCGCGCCGGCAGCCGTCACCGGTGAAGTACATGCCGTCGTAGGTCGAGAAGTAGGTCTGCACGAAGCGCTCGTGATCGCCCCAGATCGAGCGCGCCTGGCCCGGCCAGGCGTCCAGGATCACCAGGTTGCCGTCGGTGGCGCCCTCGAGGATGTTTCCTTCGTTGTCGACCAGCGCGGGCTTGACGCCAAAGAACGGTCGGGTCGCGGAGCCGGGCTTGAGATCCGTGGCGCCGGGCAGCGGCGCGATCATGATGCCGCCGGTCTCGGTCTGCCACCAGGTGTCGACGATCGGACATTTCTCGTCGCCGATCACGCGGTAGAACCACTCCCAGGCCTCCGGGTTGATCGGTTCGCCCACGGAGCCGAGGATGCGCAGCGAATCGCGCGAGCTCGATTCCATCACCTTGTCGCCGTGGGCCATCAGCGCGCGCACGGCGGTGGGCGCGGTGTAGAGGATGTTGACCTGGTGCTTGTCGACGACCTCGCCGATGCGGCCGTGGCTCGGGTAGCTCGGCACGCCCTCGAACATCACCGTGGTCGCGCCGTTGGCCAGCGGCCCGTAGACGATGTAGCTGTGCCCGGTCACCCAGCCGACGTCGGCGGTACACCAGTAGACCTCGCCTTCCTGGTAGTCGAACACGTACTGGTGGGTCATGGCCGCGTAGACGAGATAGCCGCCGGTGGTGTGCTTGAGCCCCTTCGGCGCGCCGGTGGAGCCGGAGGTATAGAGGATGAACAGCGGATCCTCCGCGTTCATCGCCTCGGGCTCGCACTCGGTGGACTGGCCGTCGACCAGGTCGTGGAACCAGAGATCGCGGCCTTCCTGCCAGTCGATGTCGCCGCCGGTGCGCTTGACCACCAGCACGTTCTGGCACACCTCGGTGCCGTCGCGGGTCAGCGCGGCGTCGACGTTCTCCTTGAGCGGCACGTGCTTGCCGCCGCGCACGGACTCGTCGGCGGTGATCACGAGCTTGGAGTCGGCGCCGATGACGCGCTGGGCGACGGCGTCCGGCGAGAAGCCGCCGAACACCACCGAGTGCACCGCGCCGATGCGCGCGCAGGCGAGCATCGCCATGGCGGCCTCGGGAATCATCGGCATGTAGAGCGTGACCGTGTCGCCGCGCTGGATGCCGAGCGACTTCAGCGCATTGGCGAGCTGGTTGGTGCGCGCGTATAGCTCGCGGTAGGTGATGTGCTTGGAGTCCGCCGGGTCGTCGCCTTCCCAGATGATGGCGGTCTGGTCGCCGCGCGTCTCCAGATGGCGGTCGAGGCAGTTGGCGGCGACGTTGAGCGTGCCATCCTCGAACCAGCGGATATCGACGTTGTCACGGGCAAAGGACGTGTTCTTGATGTTGCTCGGCGCCTTGATCCACTCGAGCCGCTTGGCCTGCTCGGCCCAGAAACCTTCCGGGTCGTCGATCGAGCGCTGGTAGAGCGTCTCGTAGGTCTGCCTGTCGGCCCAGGCGTTGGCAGCGATCTCGTCGCGTACCGGATAGACGTTCTTGTGCTCGCTCATGACGTTGCCTCTGTCCGTGAAAGTGCAATGATTCGAAAAGGGCGCCGGCCTCACACGTCCCGTGCCAGCATGGCTAATATTTACCTAGCATAAACCGCCAGGGCACGCCTTCATCTTAGACATTGGTATTATCTAATTTTCCATTAAAAACATGATCTTAAACGACAATCAACAGGCCTTGCCATCAATGAAGCGCAGCGCCTGACCGCACTGGCGACAGCGATAGCGACGCCCCCGCGTGCCCTGGGCGTGGCGCTGGGCGGTGAAGAGGTGCTCGCGGCAGTCGCAGCGGTAGCGGTAAGGGCGACGCTGACTCTGGGCGATGTCGAAACGGTGGGTCACCCGGGGCACCAGGCCGAAGAGCTCGCGCATCACGGTCTGCCACTCGCGCCCGTGAGGCTTGAGCCGCGTTCCACCATCGAGATGGAACACCAGCCAGTGGGCCATCTCGTGAGGAATGACCTCGTCGAAGAATGCCGCGCGGTTCTCATCGAGCAGTACCGGGTTGAAGCGCAGCCCGCCCCGGCCAAGGTGCGCCTGCCCGGCGCCAGCGCCCTTGAGATCGAACCACACCTTTGGCGCGGGAAGCGCCGGATGCACCTCTCGGGCGAGCACAAGGGTCTCGTCGACACGCGCCCGGACGGCATCGAGAAGGGCATCGAGGGTCAGCGCGGCCAGGTGCCGCGCGGGCCATTCGGGCAGTGGAGAAGAGCGCATTGGTGGTAGACTGGCCGCGATGTGGAGCGTGCGATTGTGCGTGATCGCGCGGCAATTCTCAAAAACGTATCGAACGAGGCCTTGCATGGCAGACAACGCTGAACCGCGCCCGCCCGAACCGCTGCTGGACGACGAGGCGCTCGACCGGCTGGACGACTTCCTCGACTCCGACCGGGTCGGCGAGGACGCGCTGGATCTGATCTCCGCCCACGGCTTTCTGGTGGCGCTGGCCGTCGCGCCCAGCGAGCAGCCCGTGGAGGCCTGGCTCGAGGAGCTGTTCCAGGGCGAGCCCGCCTACCAGAGCGAGGCCGAGCGCGAGGAGATCACGGGGCTCTTGAAGACGCTGCGTGACAACGCCGTCGAGGTGCTTGAACAGGGGGGGCTTCCGGAGCTGCCTTTCGAACTGACCCTCGACGGCCTGCCCGCCGAAGAGACGCCGATCGGCGACTGGTGTGCCGGCTTCATGGAGGCGGTGTTCAGCGACGAGGCCGCCTGGTTCCAGGACGACGAGGAGGCCGCGGCCACCCTGCTGCTGCCCTTCATGCTGCTGTCGGGACTGTTCGACGACGAGCCGGACATGGTGGAACTGGCCGGCGACACCGCGCGTCAGGAGGAGCTGGTGGCCCAGCTGCCGGAGCTGGTGCTCGATCTTTACCTCAACTACCGCGTGCCGCCGGAAACCCCCAAGCCCAAGCCACGCCCCAAGAGCCCCGCCAAGGCGAAGAAACCCGGCAAGGGCAAGAAACGCTAGGTACTATTTCAAGCGCGTCACCACCGCGTCGAGCAGGCCGTAGAGCCACTCCTTGACGCGCTGGTGCCAGGGCCGCGCCGCCCAGCGCGCGGCGTCGACCTCGCTGCTTTCCGCGAAGTTGCGCTCGAACAGTGCCTGCACCTCACACGCCATGGCCGGCGACTCGATCTCCTGGTTGGCCTCGAGGTTGTAGTGCAGGTTCCAGTGGTCGAAGTTGCACGAGCCGATGCTCACCCACTCGTCCGCCAGCACGAACTTGGCGTGGATGAAGGTAGGGTTGAACTCGAAGATACGCACGCCGGACTTCAGCAGCGCCTGGTAGAAGCGCTGCCCGGCGTAGCGCACGCCGGGATGGTCGTGTTTCTGGCCCGGCAGCAGCAGGCGCACGTCCACCCCGCGCCGGGCCGCCCGGGCCAGGCGCCGGCGCAGCGCGAAGGTCGGCACGAAGTAAGGCGTGCAGAGCCACAGCCGGGTCTCGGCACTGCCGACCCGCTCGTGAAGCGAGTGGCGAATGGCCTGGTAGCGGTAGCCCCGTGCCGGCAT
>NZ_JAMZBD010000130.1:0-7422 GCF_024158685.1 Halomonas sp. 707D4
GTGGCCAGCGCCTTCGGCGTGCTGCTGGTGCTGGTGCCCTGGGTGGCGCTTGCAAGCTCCCTGCTCTGGGCGCTGTGCGCCTGGCGACTGCGCACCGCGGCGGCGGCCTCGCTGATCAGCGCTGCGGTCGCGCCGCCGCTCACGCTATGGCTCGCTGCCGACTACGTCCTGGTGGTGAGCGCCTTCACGCTTCTGGTCGGCCTGCGCCATGCGCTCAACATTCGCCGGCTGCGGCGCGGCGAAGAGCCCGGGCTTTCCGATCGCTAGTCACTCGGCGGGCGGCGTCAGCTGGTCCAGCGGCCAGCGGGGCGTGGCCTGCATGAGCCCCTGGGTGTCATGCTCGCCGGCGGCGAGGCGCTGGGCGCCCACGTAGGCGATCATGGCGCCGTTGTCGGTGCAGAAGCGGGCGCGGGGGTAGAAGGTCTTCGCGCCGCGCTTTTCGGTCTCCACGGCCAGGCGCTCGCGCAGGCGCGTATTGGCGCTGACCCCGCCGGCCATCACCAGCCGCTTCAGGCCGGTCTCGTCGAGCGCCCGGCGACACTTGATCACCATGGTGTCCACCACCGCCTCCTCGAAGGCGCGGGCGACGTCCGCGCGGGCCTGATCGTCGAGGGTACCATCGGCCTCGAGCTTTTTGAGCGTGGTCAGCGTGTGGGTCTTGAGCCCGGAGAAGCTGAAGTCGAGTCCGGGGCGATCGGTCATCGGGCGCGGAAAGCGAAAGCGCGCCGCGTCGCCCTGCTCGGCCAGTGCCGCCACCCTCGGGCCCCCGGGGTAGGCAAGCCCCAGCATCTTGGCGGCCTTGTCGAAGGCCTCGCCCGCAGCGTCGTCTACCGACTCGCCGAGCAGCCGGTAGCGCCCGAGCCCCGCGACTTCCACCAGCTGGGTGTGCCCGCCGGAGACCAGCAGCGCGACGAAGGGAAAGGCCGGCGGGTTCTCCTCGAGCATCGGCGCGAGCAGGTGTCCCTCCATGTGGTGCACGCCGAGCACCGGAATGCCCAGCGCCCGGGCCATGCCGTGGGCGGTGCTCGCACCCACCATCAGCGCGCCGACGAGCCCCGGGCCCGCGGTATAGGCGATACCGTCCAGATCGCGCTTTTCAAGCCCGGCCTCACCCAGTACCTGGTCGATCAGCGGCAAGAGCTTGCGGGTGTGGTCCCGCGAGGCGAGCTCCGGCACCACGCCACCGTATTCGGCGTGCATCGCCACCTGGCTGTAGAGGGCGTCGGCCAGCAGTCCTTCGCCCGCCGGAAGGCGGGTGTCGAAGAGCGCCACGCCGGTTTCGTCGCAGGAAGTTTCGATGCCGAGCACTCGCATAGGGAATCTCTGTAGAAGCTTACGAAATGGCGCCGATTTTATCACGCCGAGGAGGTCGGCGTGACACGCATTTGCCCGCCCGGCGACGGTTGACGGTGCATCACGCTCGACTAGGTTTAGTGGAGATCGCCCACCGTTCAAGGAGAAGAGCGCAATGTGGAACCAGTTCAGCATGACCCGGCGCCGGCTGCTCGGTGCCATGACCGCCGTGGCAGGGTCGGGATTGATTCCCGGCGCCTACGCCGGGGAGGCCTCGGACGAGAGCGATGCGGACGCCGCGAGCGAATCGCCCAGGCGCTGGTGCATCCGAAACGCTACCGTGCTGACCATGGAGCCCGGCCGGGCGCCGCTCGAGAAGGCCGATGTCTGGGTGGTGGACGGACGCATCGAGGCAATCGGCGAGAAGCTCGACAGCCAAGACAGCGAGATGATCAACGGCGAGGGCTGCATCGTCATGCCGGGGCTGGTCGATACCCACAACCACATGTGGCAGACCCAGATGCGCGGCATGTTCAATCAGACCGAGAACAGGCTGTTCTTCCCGCTGACCAACCGGCTGGGCGAGCATTTTCGCCCGGGGGATACCTGGGTGGGCGAGTACCTCGCGGCGATGGAGAACGTCGGCGCCGGCATCACCACCAGTGTCGACTTCTTCGACAACAATCGCGGCCCGGAACATGCCCAGGCCGCTCTCGAGGCGCTGGCGGCTTCCCCCTTGCGCGCGCGGCTGATGTTCGGCAACGAGAGCAAGACCTCGGGCAATTCGATCGACCTGGAACACTTGCGCGAGCTGCACGACGACTGGGAGCGCTACGCCGATCGCGGGCGGCTCTCGTTGGGTCTGGCCTGGCGGCTGCCGAGCGATCTGAGCGATCAGGACGCGATGACCATGAAGCGTCGCGAGTTCGAGGCCGCCCGCGAGAGGGGCCTGCCGATCGCCGTGCACGTCAGCGGCGAGGAGCATCACGCCATGTTCCAGCGCCTGATCGACGGCGAGTTCTTGATCCCCGAGCTTCAGGTGGTGCACGCCACCGACGCGCGGGAGGAGCATCTCGATGCGCTGGTCGAGGCCGGGTCGAGTCTTGCGCTCACGCCGGTCACCGAGCACCGGGTGGGCTATGGTCTCACCCGGCTCTCCCACTTCGCGCGGGTCGAGCGCCAGGGACTCGGCATCGACGGCAACGCGCTGGCCGGGCGCGGCGATCTGTTCGAGGTGATGAAGCACGCCGCGCTGACCGAGCTCGGCGCGAGCGAAGACCAGACCAGCGTCGACTGCGAGCGGATCGTGTCACTCGCCACCCGGCTCGGTGCCGAGTCGGTCGGCATGGGCGATCAGGTCGGTACGCTTGCGCCGGGCAAGCAGGCGGACCTGATCATGCTCGATACCCGTCGAGCCAACCTCGGCATGCTGCCCACCGAGCCCTACGCCTTCGTGGTGTTCGCCGCGACCCCGGCCAACGTGTCGCTGGTCTCGGTGGGCGGGCGCATCGCCAAGCGCAGCGGTGAGCTCGTGGATATCGACGAGGATGAGCTCGCTTCGCGCATCGACGCGTCGCTGTCGCACCTGCGCGACTACCTGTGAGCGCCGCCAGGCATGGGGCGTCGGTTGCAAAATGGCGCGGTCGCGACTAGACTACCTGGCGCTGTAAAAAATGGGTCGTACACTGTATCTGCAGACGTCGCTTCTGGCGTGGTATTAAGCGGTGTGCGCACTATCCGAACCAAGACTCCTTAAGGTAGGTGAGTGCTTAATGCCTTCTGTAAAAGTACGTGATAACGAGCCGTTTGACGTCGCCCTGCGTCGCTTCAAGCGTTCTTGCGAAAAAGCCGGCGTTCTTTCCGAAGTACGTCGTCGTGAGCATTACGAGAAGCCGACTGCCGAGCGCAAGCGCAAAGCGGCTGCGGCCGTGAAGCGTCACGCCAAGAAAGTCCAGCGTGAGCGCAAGCGTTTCGAACGGCTCTATTGATCCGTACCTAGAGACGCCTTTCGTGGGTGTCTCGAGAGGGATGCCAAGCGGCCGCCGTCAGGTGGCCGTTTGTTTTTAGACAGATCGTCAAGAAAGCTAGACAGTCGACGAGTGGTGTAACCCAAGTACTTCTTGGGTTAGGCCATTGAGTCCTTGCGCGGAACCCCCAATCCATGGCCGGACAGATCCCCCAGCGTTTCATCGATGATCTTCTGGACCGCACCGACGTGGTCGAGGTGGTGGGCGAGCGCGTGCAGCTCAAGAAGGCCGGGCGCAACTACTCGGGCCTGTGCCCCTTCCACCAGGAAAAGACCCCCTCCTTCACGGTCAGCGCCGACAAGCAGTTCTACCACTGCTTTGGCTGCAGCGCCAACGGCAATGCCCTGCGCTTTCTGATGGAGTACGACAAGCTCTCGTTCCCCGAAGCGGTGGAGCAGCTCGCCGGCCGCCTCGGGCTCGAGGTGCCCCGCGAAGGTGGCGACGACCCCAGGGCGCGCCAGCGCGAGCAGAAGCGCAAGGAGGCGGTGAGCCTTCTGGAATTGGCCGCGAGCTTCTATCGCGAGCGCCTGAAGATGCAGGAGGGGGAGGCCGCCCGGCGCTATCTGGACGGGCGCGACCTGTCGAAGGAGGTGATCGCCACCTACGGCATCGGCTATGCCCCGGATGGCTGGGAGGCGCTCAAGCAGCACCTGAGCGCCAAGGGCGTGAGCGAGCAGGTGCAGATCGAGTACGGTCTGCTGGTCCATCGCGAGGAGAGCAATCGCACCTACGACCGCTTTCGCGACCGGGTGATGTTTCCCATTCGCGACCTGCGCGGGCGCACCATCGCCTTCGGCGGGCGCATCATGGGCGATGGCCAACCGAAGTACCTGAACTCTCCGGAAACGCCGGTCTTTCACAAGGGGCGCGAGCTCTACGGACTCTACGAGGCGCGCCAGGCGGTCAGCAAGCTCGAGCAGTTGATCATGGTGGAGGGCTACATGGACGTGGTGGCGCTGGCCCAGTACGGCATCCACAATGCCGTGGCCACGCTCGGCACCGCGACCACGGAGGACCACCTGCACCGGCTGTTCCGGCTGGTCAACCGAGTGGTGTTCTGCTTCGACGGCGACCGCGCCGGGCGTCAGGCGGCGAGCCGGGCGCTGGAGACGGCGCTGCCGCAGATGATCGACGGTCGCGAGGCGCGCTTTCTGTTCCTGCCCGAAGGCGAAGACCCGGATTCGCTGGTGCGCCGCGAGGGCGAGCAGGCCTTTCAGGATCGCGTCACCTGCGCGATGCCGCTCTCCGAGTTTCTCTTCGAGCAGGCAGCCCAGGGGCGTGATCTGAACACCGTGGAGGGGCGCGAGCGTTTTGCCAGCCACGTGCTCCAGGCGCTCGAGCGGGTGCCCGAGGGCATGCTCAGGTCGCTGTTGCTCGAGGCGCTGGCCAAGCGAAGCGGTCTCTCGCGGGAGGAGCTCCAGGGGCTGCTCGCCCGGCGCGCCCCGGCGCCCGTGGTCGCGCCCGAAAGCGATCAGCCCTTGCCCGAGCAGGCACCGGTTCAAGCCGCGCGCGCGACCAGGCCGAAGGCGCTCGGACGCGTGCTTTCGAGCGTCGAGCGCATCGCCCAGCTGCTGCTTCACGAGCCGCGACTGGTGGAGTCGTTGCCGGAAGGCTTCGACTGGCTGCCGGACGACAGCGCCCACGGGCCGCTTTGCCGCGAACTCGTGATGCTGCTGCGCGCCGGGCGCTACAAGAGTCCTCAGGTGGTGCTGGCGCACTTTCAGGGAAGCGAGGAGGGGGAGGTGCTGGCCGAGCTCGCCCAGCGGGAGCTTTTGATTCCCGGGGCCACTCGCCAGGCGGAGCTTTCCGGGCTCGTCGAGCACCTGGTCGGCAGGCAGCGCAAGCGCTCGCCGGAAGAGGAGTACAACGCGCTGCTGGCGCTCGAGCGTTCGGGACAGAAGCTCGACAAGGCACAGCGGCAACGTTTGGCAACGCTGGTGGTCGAACTCACCCGAACGCGTTGACGCAGGTGCCAGGAACGGCGCCCGAGGCCAGGGGAAGGCGAGCGAGGCGGCAGGCGGGGTTGAACTCCCGTGGGCCACCTCCATATAGGGAACCACAAGGGCCTTGAAATGGCCTAACCGAGTAACCTAACACACCTGAAACACGGCGCAAATACGTTTAGCTGGGAAAAGTGCAGCAAATTACGCTATAATGGTCGGCTTGTTGAGTTTAATCGATTCAGCGCCCCAGGTGTTTCATTCTTCTTCGTCGAGATAGGGTTTCTATGGCTGGAAATGCGCAGCAGCAGTCACGTCTGAAGGAGTTGATCGCGCGCGGCAAAGAGCAGGGCTACCTGACCTATGCCGAGGTCAACGACCATCTACCCGAGGATATCGCCGACCCGGATCAAGTGGAAGACATCATTGGCATGATCAACGACATGGGTATCAGTGTCGTTGAGGAAGCGCCGGATGAAGACACTTTGATGATGTCGGATCACTCCACGGACGAGTCCGCTGCGGAAGAGGCCGTCGCGGCCCTTGCCGCCGTGGAAAGTGACGTCGGTCGCACGACCGACCCGGTGCGCATGTACATGCGCGAAATGGGCACGGTCGAGCTTCTGACCCGCGAAGGCGAGATCGAGATCGCCAAGCGGATCGAAGAGGGCACGCGAGAAGTGATGTCCTCGCTCGCGTACCTGCCCGGCGCGGTCAGCTCCATTCTCGAGGCTTACGACGCTACCCAGGACGAAGAAGCGCCGGGCCGGCTGTCGGATCTGTTCTCCGGCTTCATCGACCCGGACGAGGGCATCCCCGGCGTTGCCGAGGCGGAAACCGCCGAACCCGAGGTCGATACCGACCTGTCCGAAGACGACGACATCGACAGCGACGGTGACGACGACGAAGAGGACAACACCGCAAGCGAGGGCGGCCCGGACCCGGAAGAGGCGCGTGCGCGTTTCGAGCAGATTCGCGAGCAGAACGCCGCCGTGGCGGCGATGTTCGAGAAGCACGGTCGCGGCAGCGCCGAGCTCAAGGCCGAGCAGGAGCGCCTGGCGGAGCTGTTCTCGCCGATCAAGCTCGTGCCCAAACACTTCGAGCGCCTGGTCGGCCAGGTGCGCATCAGCGTCGAGCAGGTGCGCAACCAGGAGAAGACCGTGATGCAGCTGTGCGTGAAGAAGGCCAAGGTGCCGCGCAAGCTGTTCATCAAGTCGTTTCCGGGCAACGAGTCCGACAAGAGCTGGCTCGATCGTTTCCAGGAAGAGCAGCCCAAGTACGCCGATCGCCTAGAGCCGCTGCGTGCCGACATCGCTCGCTCCCAGCGCAAGATCGCCTTCGAGGAGGACATGGTGCAGCTCACCGTGACCGACCTCAAGGAAGTCAACCGCAAGCTCTCGATCGGCGAAGCCAAGGCGCGCCGCGCCAAGAAGGAGATGGTCGAGGCCAACCTTCGCTTGGTGATCTCGATCGCCAAGAAGTACACCAACCGCGGCCTGCAGTTCCTGGATCTCATCCAGGAGGGCAACATCGGCCTGATGAAGGCGGTGGACAAGTTCGAATACCGCCGCGGCTACAAGTTCTCGACCTATGCCACCTGGTGGATTCGTCAGGCGATCACTCGCTCGATCGCCGACCAGGCGCGCACCATTCGTATTCCGGTGCACATGATCGAGACGATCAACAAGCTCAACCGCGTGTCGCGCCAGATGCTCCAGGAAATGGGCCGCGAGCCGACCCCGGAAGAGCTCGGCGAGCGCCTCGAGATGCCGGAAGACAAGGTGCGCAAGGTGCTCAAGATCGCCAAGGAGCCGATCTCCATGGAGACGCCGATCGGTGACGACGACGATTCGCACCTGGGCGACTTCATCGAGGATGGCACCATGCTGCTGCCGATCGACCTGGCCACGGGCGAAGGTCTGATCGAGGCAACCCGCAACGTGCTGGGCGGCCTGACCGCCCGCGAGGCGAAGGTGCTGCGCATGCGCTTCGGCATCGACATGAACACCGACCACACCCTCGAGGAAGTGGGCAAGCAGTTCGACGTCACCCGCGAGCGTATCCGCCAGATCGAAGCCAAGGCACTGCGCAAGCTGCGCCATCCCAGCCGCTCGGAGCCGCTGCGTTCGTTCCTCGACGAGTGAGCGATGAGCGGTAAGTAG
>NZ_JAMZBD010000131.1:0-7404 GCF_024158685.1 Halomonas sp. 707D4
AGCGCGCGCTTCGCCAGGTGGCGGACGGCGACTACGACCAGGGGCTCGAAGGGCTTCTTGCGCTGATGAAAAGCGATCGTGGCTTCGAGGACGACGCGGCGCGCAAGACCCTTCTGCAGGTGTTCGACGCCCTCGGCGCCGACCACCCCTTGACCGTCGCCTACCGGCGCAAGCTCTTCGCCCTGCTCTACTGAGCCGGCTCGGCGAGCACGCGATCCATCCGCGTCAGCGCCGCTTCCAGCTGGGCGGCGGTGGTGCCGAAGTTCAAGCGCAGAAACCCGGGGCGCCCGAAGGTGGCGCCGTCGGACAGCGCCACGCCTGCCCGCTCCTTGAGCGCCTGGTAGGGCGCCTCGCCCAGCCCCGCCCGGCGAACGTCCAGCCAGGCAAGATAGGTCGCCTGGGGCGGGCTCATCTCCACGCCCGGCCAGCGGGCAGCGGCTGATTCGAGCGTTGCGCGATGCGCGCGCAGCACCGCCAGCAGCGCCTGACGCCAGGGCTCGCTTTCACGATAGGCGGCTTCGGCGGCCACCAGCCCGAGCACGTTGACGTCCGGCAGCAGCCCCTTGCAGGCAGTGGCGAAGCGCTGGCGCACCTGTGGGTCCGGAATCACCGCGCAGGCGCTGGTCAATCCCGCCAGGTTGAAGGTCTTGGAGGGCGCCCAGAGCGTGATGGTGCGCCGGGCGAGCGCCGGAAAAAGCGCGGCCAGCGGCCGGTGCTGGGCGTCTTCGTCGAGCAGCAGGTCGCAGTGAAGCTCATCGGAGACCACCCACAGATCGTGCCGCTAGACCAGCTCGGCCAGCGCCGCCAGCTCCTCTTCAGACCACACTCGCCCGGTCGGGTTGTGGGGATGGCACCAGAGCAGCAATCGGGTCTGCGGGGTGATCGCGGCTTCCAGGGCGGCGATGTCGAGCCGCCAGGGCTCGCCGAGGGCGGCGGGCTCGGCGAGCATCGCCGTCTGCGCCTGTCGCCCGGTGCGCTCGGCCACGGCCAGAAACGGCGGGTAGATGGGCGCGACGGAGAGGATGGCGTCGCCGGGGTCGGTCAAGGCCAGCGCGGCGAAGTGCAGCGCCGGCACCACGCCGGGCAGCCAGTGCTGCCAGTCGGCCTCGATGACCCAGTCGTAGTGGGTCGCGCTCCAGCGGCACAGGGCCTTCGTCAGCGAGGCGGGAATCTCGCCGTAGCCGTAGACGCCGTGGTCGATGCGCGCCTTCAGCGCCTCGACGACCGCGGGCGGTGCGCGAAAATCCATGTCGGCGACCCAGAGCGGCAGGACATCCTCGGCGTAGCGGTGCCATTTCTGGGACGGGTAGCCGCCTTCGGGGTGGCGCCGCTCGACAGGCGTGGCAAAATCAAAGGCCATGATACTTCTCACTTGAGATCGACAAGACGGACGACGAGCATGCCGCAAAACGACTTCTACACCAAGGTGCGCGCAGGGCTAGCCGCGCTCTTGCAGCAGTGGCGCTCCCAAGGCCAGGCGGATGCCGACCAGCTGGCGCTGATTCTGGCCGAGACCGCCCGGGTCGCCAAGCTCGGCACGCCCGAGGCCACCCCCACCGGCGAGGAGCTGGCGCGCTGGAGCGAGGATGGCGCGGGCACGATGCCGCTGTGGGCGCCGCGCACCGCCGTGTTCCTGCTCAACCAGATGCCCGCTCGCCCCACGCCACAAAGCGAGGCCGAGGCCTGCGCCTGGGCTTACTGCTGGCTCAAGAACCGTTCCTTCGATTCTCGGCAACAGGCACACGACGCCCTGCCGGAGCACCTGAAGGCGCCGCTCGACGAGGCCCTGGACGCCGCTTGGCGCGACCAGCAGGGGCTGCGGCTGGCATGAGTCAGCGCTTGCGCGTGGGCGACTTGGGCTTGAAGCCGGCGGGCTTGGTGGCAAGCCAGGCCGCGAAGGCGCCAATCGCCGGGTCGCCTGCGAGGGCCTCGACGCTCGAGAAGCGGTCGGCCAGCTCACGCTCGCTGTAAAGGCGATGAATGTGCTTGTGGCAGGGGTGGCACAGCCAGGCGATGGCGGTGAGCCGCTCCTCGCGGCTGTGGCGCTTTCGATAGCGCGCCTTGTTGTGCAGGGTGCGGGGAATCAGGTGATGCTTGGTCAGAGGTGCCTGGCGATGGCAGAGCTCGCAGCCCTCGGGCCGGGGCGGCGGCGCAAGCGGTGGGGCGGCCCCGTCTTCACGCGCGCTCACGGCGCAATGCCTTGACCCGGCGCGCCGGGGCGGCAATTCTGCAGGGTGACGCTCACACTCCTGGAAGGCTTTCTCAATGTTCACTCGCCATATCGAACCCGCGTTCTATGATACCGACGCCCTCGGCCACATCAACAACACCCGCTTGCCGGCGTGGTTCGAGCTCGCCCGCAACGATCTTTTCAAGCTCTTCACGCCGGATCTGAATCCGCGCCAGTGGCGGCTGATCATGGCGCGCATGGAGATCGACTACCGGGTGGAACTGTTCTACGGTCACGACATCGAACTGCATACCTACCTGACGCGCCTGGGAACGAGCTCCTTCACGGTGACCCAGGAGGCGCGCCAGTTCGATACCCTGACCAACCTCGGGCATACGGTGCTCATCCAGTACGACCACCACGCCAAGCGCGCGGTTCCCATCGAGGGCGAGCTGCGCGAGGCGCTGACCCATCACCTGCAGGACGCCCCGGCCTGAGGCCGCACGCAAGCCTTTCGCCCTACACGACGGGAGCCCGCCATGGCCATTCGCTACACCCTGTGGATAGACCCGGACGATACCGAGCGCCACCGCGCCGTCGAGGAGCACCTGGAGCACTATTTCCTGGAGCGCTTCGCCGACTATCCGCACATCCGCTTGTTCGGCGCCGACCCCTACGATTATGATGCCCCGTTCAATCGTCTCTACGACGTCCTGATGGCCCGCGCCGCCGAGTACTGCGAGCGCACCTGGCATTACGTGGCTTCCCCCGAACAGCTCAATCGCTGCTTCTTTCGCGCCGTGGGCCGCTCCACTAAATTCGTCCAAGACGAGTAATACCAAGAGAGTGTCACGATGGTAATTCGCACCGACCACGCCCCCGACGAGCGCGAGCTCGCGATCATCACCCAGCAGCTCGGCCGGGCGCCGCGCGGTATCGAAGCCGTCGCCGCAACGGACGCTGCGGGCACGCCGCTGGCGCTGCGCATGGCACCGATCGTCGACGGCAAGCCCTTTCCCACCCTCTACTGGCTCTGCTCGGACGTGCTCAAGATCGAGATTTCACGGGTCGAGGCGGTAGGCGTGATCAAGTCCCTGGAGCAGCGCCTTCAGGAGGACCCCGAATTCCTCGAACGCTATCAGCAGAGCCACCGCGACTACGTGGCGGCGCGCTGGTCATTCATGAGCGACGCCCAGCGCGAGCAGGTCGCGCAGCTGGGCTATCGTGAGGTGCTGACCGAGCGCGGCGTCGGTGGCATCAGCAACTGGCAGCAGATACGCTGTCTGCACACGCAGTACGCCCACCACCTGGGTAGTCATAACGTGATCGGGGCGTGGATGGACGAGCACTACGGCATCAACCGCTTCGTCTAGCCCGGCGCGTCACTCATCATCAAGGAATCGACATGGCGCGAATTTGCGTTTATCTGGGCTCGCGGGAGGGCCGAAGCCCGGCGTTCATGAAGCAGGCACGGGAGCTTGGGGCGCTGATGGCCGAACGCGGTCACACGCTGGTATACGGCGGTGCACGTATCGGGTTGATGGGGGCGCTGGCGGATGCAGCGCTCGAGGCCGGCGGCGAGGTGATCGGCGTGATGCCGGATCATCTGGTGGAGCGAGAGCAGGCCCACTTTGGCTTGACCGAGCTGATCCGGGTGACCAACATGCACGAGCGCAAGGCCACCATGGCGGCCCACGCCGATGCCTTCGTGGCGCTGCCCGGCGGCATCGGCACCTTCGAGGAGCTGTTCGAGGTGTGGACCTGGGGCTACCTGGGGCTTCACGAGAAACCGCTGGCGCTGCTCGATACCGACGGCTTCTACGCGCCGCTGCTCGAATTTCTGGACAACACCGTCGAGCAGGGGTTTCTTGCGCAGGCGACCCGCGCCATGCTGCTCGACGCCGAGTCGCCTGCATCGCTCATTCAACAACTGGAAGGCCGTCTGGTCTGACACCTCCTCCCGGCATCCATCATCACCAGGGAGGCCGGGGCCTTCAGGCGCCCCGTTCGGCGGCGCGGCGGGTATGCTGGTAGGTCAGTTGCAGAAGGCGCGCGTCGTCGCCGGCGCGGTGGCGCTGGATGGGCTGGTCCCCGATGATCGCTTCCTTGGTCTGGCTCCAGAGCGCCTGCTGCGGTTCGGTCAGCAGAATTCGCAGCGCCTCGAGCCGAAAGCGCGGCAGCATACCCGCATGGTGGAACAGCAGCGAAAGCCAGGTGTTGTCGTAACCCCAGCTATCGCTGTAGGCCTTGCCCAGCCCCGCCAGCTCGTCGTTGAGCCAGCGGGCGACCTGGCGCACCGGATAGCCTTCCTGAAAGAGTCGCTCCCGCGAGATACCGTGCAGAAGCTCGGCTTTCGGATCCCAGTGCGTCCACTCTTCCAAGGGCTGGATCAAAAACGCGCAGCAGCTGCCGTCGGCGCGGGCCAGACCGATCTCGATCGGGTAGCTGCCGCGCCCGAAGCCCGAGGCCTCGATGTCAAGCACGGTGGGCAGCGTTTCCATCGCCGGTGCCGTCATGCCCACACCTAGGCCGCGACCATCGGTGCGGGGCTGGCGATGCTCGCCCAGTAGGCCGACTGCTCGCTGTCTCGGGAAAGCCCCAGCTCGCCCAGCCGGTAGGCGCGGGCAAGGCGCTCGGCGGCAAGCCGATGCCCGGCCTGAGCGGCGCGGGCGTACCAGGTGACCGCGTAGTCCTCGCGGCACGGGTACTGGACGCAGCCGTGCTCGTGAATCTGGGCGGCCTGGTACTGGGACTGGACATCGCCGGCCTGGGCGGCTTCGAGCACGTAGCGCGCGCCACGCGCCTTGTCCTGGGGCGAGCGGCTGCGTTGGAACAGCATCCGCCCGTAGGTCGACAGCGCATCCGGATGCCCGGCTTCGGCGCAGCGCTTGTAGAGGCGCATGGTCAGCCGCTGGGTGCGGGGCGAATGCGGCAACAGCCACCGGGAACGAAACAGCTGTTCGGCCAGACGAAACTCCAGCCGAATGAACAAAGATGATGCCTGCGGCATGGCAAACCACCCTGCCTGTCTGTTGAAAGCCTGATCGGCCGAATCCTTCGCTTGCGGCCAACCCTACGATGACCCGGCCCCTGGCCGGTAAATGGGCTGGCAAGCATACGCTTGCCTTCGCCTCGACTCAACCCCCTTCATTTGCCGCATGGGACGCGCCTCGCTAACATGCCCTGACGCGTCGTCGTCGCACCGCTCGAGGCGGCCTGCGACGCGGCATCCAACCGCACAAGGAGCGCACCATGCAAACCCGTCCACTGGGCAGAACCGGCCTCGATGTGAGCCGTCTGTGCCTGGGCACCATGACCTACGGTGAACAGAACAGCGAAGCCGAAGCCCACGAGCAGCTCGACCGCGCCGTGGCCTTCGGCATCAACTTCATCGACACCGCCGAGATGTATCCGGTTCCGCCCAAGGCCGAGACCCAGGGCCTCACCGAAAAGTACGTCGGCAGCTGGCTGAAGGCGCGCGGCGCCCGTGACGACGTGATTCTGGCCACCAAGGCAGTGGGCCCGGGCATCGAGCACATTCGCGGCGGCGCGCGCATGAACCGGGAACACCTCCACCAGGCCATCGATGCCAGTCTCGAGCGCTTGCAGACCGACTATATCGACCTCTATCAACTGCACTGGCCGGAGCGCAAGACCAACTTCTTCGGCCAGCTCGGCTACACCGCCGTGGATGACCACGACGCCACGCCGCTCAAGGAGACGCTCGAGGCGCTCAAGGCGCTGGTGGATGCCGGCAAGATCCGCGCGATCGGGCTCTCCAACGAGACGCCCTGGGGCGTGATGCGCATGCTCCAGCTGGCCGAGACCTTCGACCTGCCCCGCGTGGCGTCGGTCCAGAACCCCTACAATCTGCTGAACCGCTCCTTCGAAGTGGGCCTGGCCGAGATCGCCCACCGTGAGGACGTCGGGCTTCTGGCCTACTCGCCGCTGGCCTTCGGAGTCATGTCCGGCAAGTACCTGAACGGCGCCCAGCCGGCCAAGGGGCGCCTCACGCTGTACGAGCGCTTCAAGCGCTACACCTCGCCCCAGGCCGAAGAGGCCACCCAGGCCTACGTGGCGCTTGCCCGGGAGCACGGGCTCGACCCGGCCCAGATGGCGCTCGCCTTCGTCAACTCGCGCTCGTTTCTGACCAGCAACATCATCGGTGCGACGACCATGGAGCAGCTCGAGTCCAACCTCGAGAGCGAAGCGCTGAAACTCGGCGACGAAGTACTCGAAGGCATCGAGGCGATCCACCGCCGGCTCTCCAACCCCTGCCCCTGAGCGCAGCGCCGCCTATCGCCCTTATAGCCCCGGCCCAGGCCGGGGCTTGCTATCATGGGCTCTCACCATGGATCGATGCAGCCCCTTGGCGCTGCATACAAGGAGCATGCGATGTTAAGCGTTATCTCGCCGGCCAAGACGCTGGATTTCGAGACCCCATCGACGACCCGGAACGTGACCCGGCCGGACTTTCTCGACCAGAGCCAGGCGCTGATCGATATCCTGCGCGACTACTCGCCGCAGAGCATCAGCGAGCTCATGGGTATCAGCGACAAGCTCGCCGGGCTCAATGCAGCGCGCTTCGAGGAGTGGGAGACTCCGTTCACCCTGGACAACGCCAAGCCCGCCGCCCAGGCGTTCCAGGGCGATGTCTATACAGGGCTCGAAGCGGACACTTTCGATGACGCTCACAATCGCTACGCGCAGACGCACCTGCGCATTCTGTCAGGACTCTACGGACTGCTGCGCCCGCTGGATCTGATTCAGCCCTACCGGCTGGAGATGGGAACCAAGCTGGCGAACCCGGCGGGCAAGGATCTCTACGCCTACTGGAAGCCGACGATCACCGAGGCGCTCTCCAGAGCCGTCGACGAGAGCGGCTCGAAAGTGCTGGTCAACCTGGCCTCCAACGAGTATTTCAAGGCAGTAGATGTCAAGAAACTCGATGCCGACATCGTTACCCCGGTGTTCAAGGACGAGAAGAACGGCACGTTCAAGATCGTGAGCTTCTACGCCAAGAAGGCGCGTGGACTGATGGCCGCCTGGATCATCCGCGAAAAGATCGACTCGGCGGAAAAGCTCAAGGCCTTCGACGTGGCAGGCTACACGTTCGACCCCGGCGCCTCCGAGGCCGGCACATTAGTCTTCACGCGGAGCGAGAATCAGCGCTGAAGAACCTCACCTCGCGCCCGGCGCGGGGCTTGAGAAAGTGGCGGTGAACCCGGCTGAAC
>NZ_JAMZBD010000132.1:0-7320 GCF_024158685.1 Halomonas sp. 707D4
CTGCAACAGCGCGCCGCTGGCCGGATTGAGAAAGTAGCCCTTCTCGGTGACGGTGAGCGTGACGATACGCGTTTCCGGGCGTGACAGCCGAGCCAGCAGAGCCTCGAGATCGCGGCCCCACTGCCCGCTTGCGTCCTGGCCGGTGAACAGCGTCTCCTCGATGGCGCCGACTTCGCGAACCGTGACGCTCTCGCTGTCGCGATACTCCGCCACGTGGTAGCGAAAGCCCGCCCTGGCGAGCGCGTCGACCAGCGGGGCACCGCGGCGCAGGTTCGCCGCGCTCACGCCCCACTGGGCATCGCCGGTACGCTGCCGGTAGCGTTCGAGATACACCGCCTGGTGGGCGCGGTGAAACGCGCCCAGGCCCAGGTGAACGATGCCGACGGCGCCCTTCGGCGCCGCCTCGATACGGTCGAGGGTCATGATCAGTTACTTCCCATCAGCAGGTTCGGCAGCCACAGCGAGATGGCCGGCACGTAGGTGACCAGCAGCAGCACGCCCAAGTTGCAGAGCAGAAACGGCACGATGGCGCGGGCCACGGTCAGCATCGGCAGCTTGCCGATGCCGGCGACCACGAACAGGCATACGCCGACCGGCGGCGTGGTCAGGCCGATCATCAGGTTGAGCACTGCGATCACGGCGAAGTGTACCGGGTCCACGCCGACTCCGGTGGCCACGCCGACGAGCGCCGGGAACAGGATGATCAGCGCGGCGATGGTTTCCATGAAGGCGCCGACGAACAGCAGGATCAGGTTGAGGATCAACAGCACGATCAGCGGGTTCTCGCTGATCGACAGGATCATCGTGGCGATCATCTGCGGAATCTGCTCGCTGGTCAGGATCCAGCCGAACAGGTTGGCGAGCCCCACCATCAGCAGAAGCGCCGAGGAGGTCAGCACCGTGTCCACCAGGATGCCCGGCAGCTTGCGCAGGGTCAGTCCCTTGTAGACGAACATGCCGACCACCAGCGCGTAGAGGCAGGCGACGATGGAGGCTTCGGTCGGGGTGAAGAAGCCGCCGATGATGCCGTAGAGGATGATGACGGTCATCAGCAGCGCCCAGAAGGCGGTCTTGGCCTCGCGCAGAAGCTGCAGGACCGGAACGCGCTTCTCCTTGGGATAGCCGCGACGCACGGCCAGGATGTAGACCGTCACCATCATGGCAAGCCCCATGAGGATGCCCGGCACGGCACCGGCCAGGAACATGCGCCCGACCGAGATTCCGCTCAAGGAACCCGCGATGATCATCGGCACGCTGGGCGGGATGATCGGACCGACGGTGGACGAGGCCGCGGTCACGGCGGCGGCGAAGGGCTTGTCGTAGCCCGAGCGCGCCATGCCGGGAATCATCACCGAGCCGATGCTCGCCGAATCCGCCACGGCGGTGCCGGAGATACCGCCGAAGATCATCGACCCGCCGACGTTGGCAAGGCCCAATCCGCCGCGGATGTGGCCAAGCAAAGCGTTCGAGAAGCGCACGATGTGCTCGGTGATGTTGCCCACGTTCATGAGGTTGCCGGCCAGCACGAAGCCGGGAATGCACAGCAGCACGAAGGTGTCGATCCCCGCGTACATGCGCTGGGGCACGATGGTCAGCGAGATGCCCTCGAGCAACAGATAGGACACCGAGGCGATGCCCAGCGCAAAGGCGATGGGCATGCCCACCACCAGCAGAACCAGAAAAACACTGAAGAGAATGATGACTTCCATGCTCACGACTCCTGTGCGCGAACGGTTGGGCGGCACATCGCGACGAGACCTTCAAGGCACCCGAGTGTGCTGTAAAGCAGCAGCAGTGCGAAGGTGACCACCGTCGAGAAGAAGATATACAGCATGGGAATGCGCAGCGTCGGCGAGGTCTGCCAGGCCCCGTTCTGGGCGTACTGCCACGCATAGGGCAGCACCATGAAGGCGAACACGCCGATCATCAGGCAGATCAATGCCTGGAAGGCGCCTTTCATGCGCGGGCCGAGCCCGTGATGGAAAAGCTCGACGCTGATGTTGCGGTGCTGGCGCATCACCACGCCGGCAGAGAGCGCCACCATGTAGATGAACAGATAGCGCGACAGCTCTTCGGTCCAGGCGATCGAAATGGGCAGGAAGAGCCTCGAGCTCACCTGGAGCAGGACCGTAACGGCAATGGCGACGAGCGCCAGCACCGCCAGGGTGAGAAACACGGTATCGATCCAGCCCATCACGCGCCCGACGGCGCCTTCGAACCTGGGTACCGTCGACATCGAATCCAGACTTTCCAACGCCTCTTGTTCCAGCGCTTTTTGATCCGAGCTCATAAACGATTCCTCGCGGGGCAAACGGCTCTTGCGAATACAAGAGGGGCCGGCACAGTGCCGGCCCGCTCTCGCCTTGGCGTCTTACAGGTCTTGAATGGCGTCGAAAAGCTCACGCTGCTCGGGTGTCAGTGCCTCGACCACCGCCGGGCGGGCCTTTTCGGCGAAGGCGTCGACATCCACCTCGATGAACTCCATGCCACGCTCGGCCAGGGCCTCTTCCAGGCGAGTCTGGTCCTCGACGAACAGCTCGGCCTCGTAACTCTGCATGGCCTGGGCCGCTTCGCGCACCACGTCCTGCAGCTCGTCGGGCATGTTCTCGAGCTGGTTGCGGCCGATCACCACGTAGATCCAGCTGCGCACGTGGCCGGTCATGTTGACGTAGTCCTGCACCTCGTTGAAGCTCGCACTCTCGATCAGGCTCAGCGGGTTCTCCTGACCTTCGAGGGTGTTCTGCTGAAGCGCGGTGAACACTTCGCTGAAGGCCATCGGGGTCGGGCGGGCGCCAAGTGCCTGCCAGACATCGACGAACAGCGGCACGTTGGGCACGCGCAGACGCAGGCCGTCCAGATCCTCCGGCGTGCGGATCGGCCGGTTGGAAGTCAGCTCACGCGGGCCGCGCTCGAACCAGGCCAGCGGCACCAGGTTGGTACGCTCGATGATCTGCTCCTCGATCTCGCGACCGATCTCGCCATCCACCGCCGCCTTCAGATGCTCGGAGTCGCGGAACGCGTAAGGCACCGCCATCATGGCCGCCTTCGGCGCCCAGTTCTGCAGGCTTTCGCCGGTGATGGTCATGTCCGCGGTGCCCAGCTGGATGCTGTTGATCACGTCCATTTCGCTGCCGAGCTGCTCGCTCGGGTACAGGCGCACCTCGATGCGGCCATCGGAGTTGGCTTCCACCTCCTCCTTGAACTTCACGGCGGCCTGGTGCCAGATGTTCTGCTCGTTGGCCAGGTGGCCAAAGCGCAGCGTGTAATCCGCCGCCAGCGCCGACTGGGCGCCGAGAAGAACGGTTCCCAGAACCGCACTGGTGAGTAGTTTCTTGATCATGGTCGTGACTCCTGCACTGTTGCGTTATTGGTTGTTGGTAGCGCTGTGTTGATGAGTGGGCGTGGTGGTTGGCTATCTTCTTCAGGTACCGATCTGGATCAGCACCTTGCGGGCCTCCTCCGGGCGATGGTCGAGCATGTCGATGGCCTCGGGCATCTCGGCCAGCGGCAGACGATGGCTGACCAGCGCCAGCGGATCGAGCCGACCGCTCGCCATGAGCTCGAGCACCTCCGGAAATTTGCGGTTGTTGAGCCGCGAGCCGACCAGGGTCAGCTCCTTCTTGATCACTTCGAGCTGGACCAGATCACTCGGCTGGACGCTGAAGCCCAGCAGGCCGATGCGCCCGGCGGGCGAGGCGAGGCGCAGCATCTGCGGCAGCAGCGCCGTCACGCAGGCGGCATCGGCGATCAGCGGTACGCCCTCGCCCCGGGTCAGCGCGGTGATTTCCCGCTCGACGTCCTGGGTGCGGCTGTTGAAGACGTGGGTGGCGCCCAGGCTCTTCGCCGCTTCCAGGCGCTCGTCGATTACGTCCAAGACGATGATCTCCTCGAGCCCCAGGGCTCTGGCCATCTGCAGGATGGTCATGCCGATCACGCCGGCGCCGAGGATCAAGAGGCGGTCGCCCGGATGCGGCTGCATGCGATCGAGCACGTTGGCGGCGATGGTATAGGGCTCGACCAGCGCGGCGGCGTCGAGGCCGATGTGCGCGGGAAGCACATGCACGTTCGCTGCTGGCACGACGACGAGCTCTTCGAAGCCGCCGTTGCGGTGCACGCCGATCACCTCCAGCGCGCTGCACACGTTGGGCCGACCGATGCGGCAGGGGTAACAGTGGCCGCAGCTGATGACCGGATCGACGCAGACGCGCTCGCCCACGCGGTTACCTTCGACGCCTTCGCCTACGGCCTCGATCACCCCTGCGAACTCGTGGCCGGTGATGCGCGGAAAACGCACGAAGGCGTTGTCGCCGTGGATGATGTGCATGTCGGAGCCGCAGATACCGGCGAACGCTACGCGCACCAGCACCTCGCCGGCGCCGGCGGTCGGTACGTCGACCTCGGCAACGCGGTAGTCATGCGGGGCGTTGACCTGGAATGCTTTCATGGATGCAGGACTCCTCACCAGTGCCACAGGGTGCCGTCTTCCAGCCTGTTGACCGGCAGGCTGGCACGCTTGTAGGGGTACTGTTTGGCAAGCTCTTCATCGATATCGACGCCGTGTCCCGGGTTCTCGCCGACGAGGAAGTGGCCATCCTCGAAGCGGTAGTCGTGGGGGAACACCTCGTTGGTCGCGGCGGTGTGCGGCATGTACTCCTGAATGCCGAAGTTGGGCACCCAGGTATCGAAATGGATCGCCGCGCCCATGCACACCGGCGAGAGATCCGTCGGTCCGTGGAACCCGGTGCGCACGTGGTAGAGCCCGGCCAGGTCCGCAAGCCTTCGCACGTGAGTGATGCCGCCGGCGTGGGTGAGCGTGGCGCGGATGTAGTCGATCCACTGGTTCTCGATCAGCGCCTTGGCGTCGAACAGGCTGTTGAACACCTCGCCCACCGCCAGCGGCGTGGTGGTGTGCTGGCGAATCAACCCGAAGCCTTCCTGGTTCTCCGCCGGTACGCAGTCCTCGAGCCAGAAGAGGTTGTAGGGCTCCACCGCCTTGCCCAGGCGCGCGGCCTCGATGGGCGTCAGGCGGTGATGGACGTCGTGCAGCACGTGCAGGTCGTCGCCGAAGCGCTCGCGCACGGCGGCGAAGAGCTTGGGCACGTGATTCAGGTACTTGGAGGTATTCCAGACGTGCTCGGCGGGCAGGTCCGCATCCGCCGGCTCGTAGGGCTCGCCCTCCTTCTTGGCCACGCCGTAGATGCTGGCGATCCCCGGCACCCCGGCCTGAACGCGCACCGCCTTGTAGCCTTCGTCCACGTGGCGGGCGACCTCCTCGAGGCACGACTCGATGTCGCGTCCGGTGGCGTGACCGTAGACCATCACCCGCTCGCGGCTCTTGCCCCCGAGCAGCTGATAAAGCGGCATGCCGGCGAGCTTCGCCTTGATGTCCCAGAGGGCCATGTCGACGGCGGCGATCGCGCTCATGGTCACCGGCCCGCGCCGCCAGTAGGCACCGCGATACAGGTAGTGCCAGATGTCCTCGAGGCGCTGCGGGTCGCGGCCGATCAGCGCCGGGATGACGTGCTCGTCGAGATACGCGACCACCGCCATCTCGCGGCCATTGAGGGTCGCATCACCGATGCCGTAAGTGCCCTCGTCGGTGACGATCTTGAGGGTGACGAAGTTGCGCCCCGGGGAGGTGACGATGGTATAGGCGTGTTCGATCTTCATGAAGCGGCTTCCTCGATGAAAGATAGCGTTTCCTGAGCATCGAACATCTCGGGAAAACGTTGGACCAGATCGGGCAGCGACACCAGAATTTCGCGCAGGTGGCGCCGCATGGCGTGTTCCGCCTGCGCGACGTCGCGCTCCTCGATGGCGGACAGAATATCGGCGTGCTGCTCGACCAGCCGCGCGATGGGCGTGGTATCGGGCACGCTCAGGTAGCGCACCCGGTCGAGCTGGGCGCGCACTTCCTCGATCACCTTCCAGGCGGATTGCTGGCCCACGGCGAGCGAAAGCGTCTTGTGAAAGCGCTCGTCGAGCAGATAGAAGCGATTCGAGTCGTGCGGCTGGATACAGCGGCGCTGGCGTTCGACCAGCTCATGGAGCTCCTCGAGTACTTCAGGGGAAAGCCCCTTGACGGTCGCCTGGCGCACCACGGCAACCTCCACCGCTTCGCGCACGAAACGCGACTCGAGTACCGCGCGCTGGGAAATCTTGACGACGAACGTGCCGCGCTGCGGCCGAACCTCGACGAGCCCCGCCTCGGACAGTCGAATGAAGGCTTCGCGTACCGGCTGCCGGCTCACCGAAAAGGCCTCGGCGACCTCTTTCTCGGATAGCGCCTTGCCCGGCGCCAGGACCATCTGGATGATGGACTGCCGCAGCACCTGATAAAGACGCTGACGCACGGACTCGGTTTCCGAGGTTTCCTGCCAGAGCGCCTGCAAGGTGGGATTGATGTCGTCCATTGATGCCGCCTGAGTGTGGGCTCGCCCCTTAACTGATATGACTAGTATGGTAGTATGGCGAGACAAACAAAAGCCCTCGCCCCCTATACTTTGGTTGAAGGACAACAACGATGAAACGCCAGCGCTACACCGGTTCGAATTATAAAAAAGCTCTGAATATCGAAGACCTGGAGCACATCGCCAAGCGCCGACTGCCCAATTTCGTGTTCGAGTACGTTTACGGCGGCAGCGACGACGAGCATACGCTCGCCCATAACCGCAGCGTCTTCGACCGCTATCTTTTCGAGCCAAAGACGATGACCCGGGTGGACCCTCGCAAGCTTGAAACCTCCCTGTTTGGCCAGGAGCATCGCCTGCCCGTGGCGATCGGCCCTACCGGGTTCAACGGCATGCTCAGCCGCGATGGCGACCTGAAGCTCGCCCGGGCCGCGCGCGATGCCGGCATTCCCTTCGTGCTCAGCAGCGTCTCCACCACGCGCATGGAAGAGATCACCGCCATCGAAGGCCTCACGGCCTGGATGCAGATCTACTTCTACCGTGACCGGAATTTCGTCAGATCCATGATCGAGCGTTGCGCCCGAGCCGGCTTCGATGCCATCGTGGTGACCACCGACAGCGCCATCTACGGCAACCGCGAGTGGGACGTGCGCAATTTCCGCCGCCCGCTGAAGCCCTCCACTGCCAACCTCCTGCATCTCTTGACCAAGCCCGGCTGGATGGCGGACGTGCTGTGGCCGGACGGGCTGCCCACGTTCAAGAACCTCGACGACCTGCTGCCGCCGGACAAGCGCAATGCCCAGGGCGCCTCGCAGATCATCGGCCCGCAGCTCGACCCCACCCTCAACTGGGACGACATCGCTTGGCTTCGCGACGTGTGGCCGGGCAAGCTCATCCTCAAGGGCATCAT
>NZ_JAMZBD010000133.1:0-7266 GCF_024158685.1 Halomonas sp. 707D4
TCATGACGGAGAGGGCATCCTCCGCGTCGTCCTCTTCCCGCCAGCCGTGCCAGAACTTCGCCTTGGCGCCGACGGTGGCATAACGCGCCTCCACCCGGTTCATGGTCATCAGCAGCTGCGCAAAATGGAAGAGCTGGGGAATGCCATCTTCGCGCTGATAGCCGATCAGCTGGCTATCGGCCTTCTTCAGGTCTTCGGTGGGCCGCTTGTTCTCGATCACCACGAACGGAATGCCGTTGACGAAGGCGACGATATCGCAGCGCCGGGACTGGCGAGACGCCGTACGCTCCACCGCGAATTCGGCGGTGACGTGGAAAACGTTGTTCTCGGGCGTCTCCCAGTCGATATAGCGAAACGAGTGGCTCTTGGAGTCGCCGTCGATGGATTTGGTGATAGTGGTGCCGAGCACCAGGGTGTCGTAGATCTCCTGATTGGTGCCGCGCAGCCCCTTCAGCCGATCTGGCGTGGGCTTGAGCCGCCGCAGTGCCTCATGGGCATCCTGCAGGTCGAAAGGGTACTCTCGCCCCCGATGGGTGAAGCGGTTGAGGCGCATCGACTGCTCGATCAGGATATCGTCCAGCACCACGTTCTTGAGCCGCCCGCCGCGCAGGCGCAGCGCCTCTGCCTGCGACAGCGGGGTGAAGCCCAGCGCCACCAGCAGCTGTAGCGCGGGAATCTGGGACTGGTGTTTTTCGGCGGCGTCGAAACCACTGTGTTGCGCGCTCATGCCGGCCTCTGCGAGTTGGTCACAAATGCCTGTCCTGACAATGGGCCCGAATAGCGGCTTTCGTTCAAAAACTGAAGTAAGGCCTTGATATCCGCATGTGTCGTTGGCATTACAATTCGGCCATTTTGGACGTTAATTGCGAGATCAGTTTGCTGAGCCGCTGCCTGAATTTGTACCGGCGTGTAATTGTCGAGCGTTCCGTTATTGACGATTGCGTGGATAAGCTTCCGGCTAACTTGATTTGTAACGTTCACAAAACCGACCGCATCTGCGACTTCCAAGCTGGCATGTGCCGCAAATGTTTGAACTTCCTGCTCCGTTGCCTCTCTATAAATCTCGAGCATATTGATGATCGAACGTAGCTTATGCTGGCTCTTGAATTTGACTGTTCCATCTTCAATGATGCAGGCGAGAGAGTTATCAAGTGTGAACGCAGGCTCACTTAGACGTCGGAATGCATTGCCCTGTTGTAAAAGAGCGAAACGGCGTTCCAGCACCTGTTGAGATGTGAAACGCTGAACCAGAACCTTGGTTGCTCCATTGACGGGTATGCCCGTAAAAAGGGCCTTGATGCCTTCAGCCGCAAACGCTGCCGTGTCGATATCATCAACGGCCATTGCATGAGCGTTGATCGTATCCGCGAAAATTTGAGCCTCAGCTGGAACATCAATGGTGAGAAATTCATCCTCATTCGGTGTCCAGCTTCCATCGAACGGCACTTCGTCGGTCACACCTTGCCGGAAAGCAGCTTCCTGTTCCGCGAATACCGCCTCAACGGCCTGTTGCACATTAGCGTCCAGCCGAACGCGCTTTGCGATCAGCTGTCCATCATGGGTGCGGCATGCAGCAAAAAGGTTTTGGGGCATGGTCAATCATCTCCAACATCGAGGACGATATATTCGGTCAACTGGCCGACTTTGATCGCCCCAGTTGCTCTGCGAAGTTGCTTTTTTGTTATAAGGACGTAGGTGACGCCCTCTTCAGTTCCGACTTTATAAAAATGCCAGCCCATTAGGCCCAGAAGTGGGTTGAAGTGGTAGCTGTAGCCAGTAGCCACAACTGCAGCAAAAATGCCTATCGCAGGAACCCACACCTGCCAGTTCAGCGCATCAAACTGGGCAGTAAAAAGTGGTAATAGATAGAGCAGCAAAAAGCCCATGTTCTCTCGATCCGCTGCTTCCACCGTAGTGGCGGAAAAGCTGGCGCGCTCAAGATGCTTTTTGGCATATCGAAGCACCAGAATGCAGGTAATAATGAGGACGATACATGCCACCAGCAGGATGACGGCTTGTAAGTCTTCGCTGGCTTGATAGGCCACCCATGCATAGGTGATGAGCACGGGCGCAATCGCCGTGCTGGTAAGCAGAAGCTTAGCCAGCCAATTCAGCATGACACTCTCCATACACCCGTCAGCAACTTCTGCATCAGCCCGCGCTTCTGTCGAGTCACTGCGTCGATTTCGTCCCTAAGAGAATCGAGCTCGCGCCGCGAAGCCCGGAGGACCTCGGCAATGGCTTCCTGTTCAGCCAGCGGCGGGACTGGGAAAGGGATTCGAGAGAACTCGCTCCAACGAAGACTGCCACGTCGGTCCACTGAGGCGCTGGTGCTGATCTCGAAGATATGTCGGTAGAGTTCGGTTTTGAGAACAGCAAAAGCATACTCGGCAAGCACCTCATCCGGATTGAAGCGGAATACGGTATAAATCGGACTGACGACACCGGTGTCAGCCAAGTTCTGAAGGCCAATCGAACCTTCCTCGATATGATTGCTGGGAAAGCCAAAGTCGCCACGCCAAATCTTCTTGTAGCCAGTCAAATCAGAGCTGAAGATCTGCTTCTTGAAGTATTCTAGCGACCGCACAAAGCCTTCGTGCTTTGAGCAAGAGAGGACCTCGTGCTGATCCCCTTCGCCGTTCCGCTCTGAAATTTCGACAGATAGCTCGCCGATTTGCTGGCAGTTCCACGATGCAGGGAGTTGGAACCATCGATAATGGGCAACCTCGTTAGTCGTCCGGAATTTCTCAAGTTGCCACGAGCCAAAGACAAGAGCCTTCGTGAGTTCGCGGTGACGCCTGAGTTTCGACTCACGGAGAGAGGCGAGCTTTTCAAGCGCCTCATCCCACTTACGCAGAACCTCTGCAATCTTTTGTTGCTCGTGCAGTGGAGGAAGATCAACAACTTGGGTGGTAATGTCATCCTTCTGAACGTGAACCAGAGACGCTTTAAAACCGTGCGCGTTCGATTCGATACGACGTGTGGCAACCTGCAAAGCTAGATAGAGCCAATACTTATCGACGCCTTCCTTTGGTACGACACGGAAAATATGCTGATTGAGGACTCCTTGTGGACCTGGCCAAATCGTAGGGCCAAAGGAAACACCTTTGACCCCGGCCCATGCAAAAAGCAAATCTCCAGGTTGGACGAGCCATTTTGGCTTTGGCTCTCCATTGAAGTAGTTGAAGTTCTGCGATCCGTTCAGGTTCTGTATTCGAATTATCGGTAAACCAGACGGGCTCCATTCGGTTGGACGAAAACCGTTGCCATTAACGAATTCGCAGAGACTCCCTATTGATCGCCGGCAATGATTCTCAGGCATCGAAATCACCCTCCATTCGATATTTGAGAGTCTTTGACAGCACATTAGGTGGCCTAACCTCTATCAGAGCGATATCCTCCAGAGTGTTCTCACGCATCGCCACGCCCCCTCTTCCCCGACTTCGCAACATCGGCAATACGCTTCAACTCCTCAATGTCACCTGCTTCATCCGCCGCCTGCTTATGGGCGGCTTTTCGCTTGACATCGAACGCCTCGTAGCGCTCGTGGGCGATACGCTTGGCGGCTTCCGCCGAGATGGAGCCCGCGCCCTCAAGCTTTGGCAGTTCGTTGGCGGTCAGGAAGGTGTCGAGCACGCGCTCCCACTCCGCCAGCCGCATGGTTTGGCGTCGCGTCGCGCGCAGTTCGGCGGTGTTGAGGAAGGTCTCGACGATCAGGTTGAGCTCCTTGATCTCGGCCTCGGCCAGATAGTTCTTGGCCGTGGCGACATCGGCCTTGCGCAGAGGGCGCCCCTTGTCGGCGTTTTTCCACGTCATCAGGCCCATATTGGGCTGCTCGGGGTTGGCGCGGGCGCGAATCAGCTCGCCGGCGGTATGGCTGGTCACGGCGTTGAGCATCTTGTTCTGGATCGTGGCGTAGAAGGTGGGTACGGCCGAGGAGCTGGGGTCGTAATCCTCGCTGAGCGCCAGGATATCGCGCACTTTCTGATAGAAGCGCACTTCCGAGGCGCGGATATCGCGGATGCGTTCGAGCAGCTCGTCGAAGTAGTCCCAGGCGGGGTCCTTCAGGCGTTCGTCGTGCATGACGAAGCCCTTGACGAGATACGCCTTCAAGACCGCCGTGGCCCAGCGGCGGAACTGTACACCGCGGGGGCTGCGCACGCGGTAACCCACCGCCAGAATCAGCTCGAGATTGTAGTGTTTGAGCGAGCGGCGCACCTGGCGCCCGCCCTCGCTGCGAACTTGTAAGAATTCCTTACAGGTTGCCGACTCGGTCAGTTCTTCATCGTCGTAGATCGCCCGCACGAGCTGGGTGATGCCCTGCGGGCTGGAAGCGAACAGCTCTGCCATCTGGCCCTGGGTCAGCCACACGGTGCCCTCCACGGCGCGCAGCTGAATCTCGGCCTGGCCGTCCTCGGTGGTATAGAGGATGATTTCGCCTTCAGACATCGACACCGAGCTCCTTCAGATAACCATCCATCTTCTTTCGAACTTCGGCCAGCTCACCTTCGATGCGGACGATGTCGCGCTGTACGGCAGCCACGTCGATCTCTTCCTCCGGCTCGAAGGTGTCCACGTAGCGAGGGATATTGAGGTTGTAGCCGTTCTGGGCAAGCTCCTCGGGGCTGGCGCGATGGGAGTAGCGCTCGATCTCGCCACGGGTGCGATAGGTCTCCAGCACCTTGCCGATATGGGCGTCATCCATCACGTTCTGGGTCTTGCTCGGCGTGAACGCCTTGCTGGCGTCGATGAACAGCACGTCGCGGCGTGATTCATTGGCGCCCCCTTCCTCCCGCGAGCGATCGAAGATCAGGATGGCGACCGGAATCCCCGTGGTGGTGAACAGGTTGGCAGGCAAGCCGACGACGGTGTCGAGCAGATTCTCTTCGATCAACTGCTGGCGGATGCGCCCCTCGGCACCGGCGCGGAACAGTACCCCGTGGGGCACGATGACCGCGACGCGGCCGGATTGACGCTTGGCGATCTCGATCATGTGGGTGATGAAGGCGTAGTCGCCCTTCGATTTGGGCGGCACACCGCGCCAGAAACGCGCGAACGGGTCGGCACCGGCGTTCTCTGCGCCCCACTTATCCAGGGAGAACGGCGGATTGGCGAGCACCACGTCGAAACGCATGAGGTGGTCGCTCTCTACCAAAGCCGGGCTGTTGAGGGTGTCACACCACTCGATGCGCGCGGCATCCTTGGCGTGCAGGAACATGTTCATGCGTGCCAGTGCCCAGGTGGCGCCGTTGACCTCCTGGCCGTAGAGGGCGAAGTTTTCGGAGCCGACCTCCTGGGAAGCCTGGATCAGCAGCGAGCCGGAGCCGCAGGCGGGGTCGCAGATGGTGCTGCCCGGCGCGGGTGCGGCCAGTTTGGCCAGCAGGCGCGAGACCGCCGTGGGCGTGTAGAACTCGCCGGCCTTCTTGCCGGCATCCGAGGCGAAGCGCGAGATGAGATAGATGTAGCACTCGCCGATGATGTCCTCGGTCACCCGCGAAGGGCGCAGGTCGAGTGCGGGTTTGGCGAAATCCTCGAGCAGGTTCTTGAGCCTGCGGTTGCGGTCCTTGGGGCGGCCGAGGTTGGCTTCCGAGTTAAAGTCGATATTGCGAAAGACCCCTTCCAGCTTGCTGCGATTGGCGTCTTCGATCTTTTCGAGCGCGATATTGATCAGCTCGCCGATGTTGGGCGCGTTACGCTGTGCATGCAGATCGAAGAAGCTCGCGCCTTCGGGCAGGACGAAGCGTTCGCGCTCCAGACGGCGGCGAATGCGCGCCTCGTCGCCGTCGAACTGTTCGCGGTAGGTCTTGAGGTGATCGTTCCAGAGATCCGAGATGTACTTCAGGAACAGCATCACCAGGATGTAATCCTTGTACTGGCCGGCATCGACGGCACCTCGGAAGGTGTCACAGGCGGCCCAGGCGGTCTGGTTGATCTGGTGTTGCGTCATTTGGTCGGTCATTGGGCCATTTCCTTGTGATCGGCGGCCATCGCGGCTTCGCCGAGAATGAGACTCGACAGGCGTTCCCGGTGTGTGGCGAGTTCCCGCAGCAGATGTACCTCCTGCCGCGCCAGAGCGTTTAGTTCGACGATGCGTTGCTGCGTGGCGAGATCGGGGACGGCGATCTCGAGCCGTTCCAGCACTTTCATCGGAATCATTCGCAGACTCGTGCCCTGGGCTTCGGCGCCAAGCCTGCGCTGGGCATCGGGTTGATTGATGGCCCAGGCCAGGTAGGCCGGCAGCAGGTAATTCGTATCGGGGCGCAGGATGAAAAGAGGATTGACGACCAGTACGGGCTCCGTCAGACCATCGTCAATGGCGACCGCAGTGCTCGGCTCTCCCCGAGAGCGAAACACGACCTCACCACCGGTCACGAAGTAGCGAGCAGCAAGACCTTCCAGCATGTAGCGATCAAACCGAGGCCCAAGCGGGCATGCGTCCGTAGTGATATTGCGTAATTGAAGCACTGGAACCCCTCCATGTGCGGCGGGTTCGAGACTGCTGCGCGCCGTATATCCCGAATGAATACTGCAAACCTCAGCGAGCATCATATATTTATCTCTATAGATCCTGTACAGCAATATACCCATCGATCTTAAGAAAAAGCAACTATATTTTACGCAGTTTTTCTCCTACAGATTTTTATATGGAATTTACGGGCAAGACCAGCACGGTCGATGGCCACTTTGCAGGTCAGCTCTAACGCCCATGGCCGCTAGGACGTTTCATGTATTAACAAACGCCATATAAGTGTCACGCAACGGCAACATCGTTGACCCAATGTGGTTGGCTATAGCCACTTTCAGTCACGCGCCGAGTGCCTAGCCATGAGCCAATCGCGTATTCGCCTGGATAACGTTTTCAAACAGTGGGACGCCACCGTCGCCGTGAACGACGTCTCCTTCGACGTCACGCCGGGGCAGTTCGTCATTCTGCTGGGCCCCTCCGGCTGCGGTAAATCGACCACGCTTCGCATGATCGCCGGGCTCGAAGAGGCCACAAGTGGCGCGATCCACATCGGCGAGCGCGACGTCACCCGCGCACCGCCCGGCGACCGCGGCCTCTCCATGGTGTTTCAGTCCTACGCGCTCTTTCCCCACCTGAGCGTGGCCGAGAACATCGTCTTTGGCTTGAAGAGCCGCCGCGTGCCCAGGTCTGAGCGCGACAAGCGCCTGGCGCACGTGGCCGAGCTGGTCGACCTGTCGCCCTATCTTGACCGCAAGCCGGCGAATCTTTCCGGCGGCCAGCGCCAGCGGGTGGCGCTGGCC
>NZ_JAMZBD010000134.1:0-7225 GCF_024158685.1 Halomonas sp. 707D4
CTACTGGCGCGAGCGGCTACGCGAGCCCGTCGCCGGCAGTGGCCATGACGGCGAGCTCTGGCTGCTCGATGCACTGTCCGAGGCGGCGCTTTCCAACGACACCGGTGACGTGGCGACCCTGGTACTGCATGCGCTGCTGTTGCATGGCGGACTGGACGACCGAGCGCTGGGCGAGGTGTTGCCCTACCCGCATCACGAGGCGCTCAATGCGCGCCTGGCGCTGACCCGGCGCGAGCTCGTCGTCGAGCACGATGGGCGCTGGCAGGTGGCGCCGCTGGCCTACGCCAGCGTCCGCGCGCTGCTGGTGTCGCGCAACTATCTGGTCGATCCGCTGTGAACGCCGCCGCGAAGGAGCCCTAACCGCATGGAAGAGCCCAACCGCTACGCTCGGCTATTCAACGATATCGACGCCGCGACGGTGGCCACCGTCGCCCTGATTCTGGTGGCGACGATCCTGCTGATCGTGGTCAGCCAGCGCGGGCTCAACTGGCTGGCCAACCGGCTGCACGGCCAGCTGCGCTTTCGCGTCTTCGCCCTGGTGCCGCTGTCGAGGCTCATGCTCCTGATCGCCGCCATCGTGATCATCGTGCCCATGATCATCGACCCGTCGCTGCGCAACATGGTGACGCTGTTCGGCGCCATTGGCCTTGCCGTCGGGTTCGCGCTCAAGGACTACGTCAGCAGCCTGATCGCCGGGGTGGTCTCGGCGGTGGAGCTGCCCTATCGCCCCGGGGACTGGGTGCAGATCGAGGATACCTACGGCGAGGTGAAGCACGTCGGCATGCGCACGGTGCAGATCCAGACGCCGGACGACGACCTCGTCGCCATGCCGCACCTGAAGCTCTGGGATACGCCGGTCTTCAATGCCAACGATGGCGGGCCGTCGCTGCAGTGCGTGGCGAGTTTCTACCTGGCGGTGGAGGCGGAGGCGGGCTGGGTGCGCCAGGCGCTCAAGGACGTGGCGCTGACCAGCGCCTACCTGAAGTTCGATGCGCCGATCGTCATCGTCGCCGAGGAGAAACCCTGGGGCACGCACTACCGCATTCGCGCCTATCCGGTCGACCCGCGCCAGCAGTTTCTGTTCGTCACCGACCTGACCGTGCGCGGAAAGCGGGTGCTGGGCGAGGTCGGGGTGAGAGCCGCGCTGCTGCCGCCGGACACCGCGCTCGATGCCGGCGGCGAAACGAGCAGGCCGCGTGGTTAGGCGTCTTGCTCCGGGAGCTCGGCGCTGTGGAAGACGTTCTGCACGTCGTCGAGGTCGTTGAGCATGTCGAGCAGTTTCTCGAACACCACGACGTCGTCGCCTTCGATGGGTGTCACGGTCTGGGGCAGGAACTGGATCTCGTCGACCTCGAAGTCGAGCTCGCCGAAGGCGTCGATCAGCGCCTGCTTGGCCTTGGCGTAGTCGGTGTGCGGGGCGAAGACGGTGATGCGCGCCTCTTCCTGCTCGATGTCGGTGACGTCGACGTCGGCTTCCATCAGCGCCTCGAGCACCGCTTCCTCGTCCTGGCCCTTGAAGGCGAAGATCGCGCAGTGGTCGAACATGTGGCTCACGCTTCCGGGCGTGCCGATCTTGCTCTTGGTCTTGGTGAAGCAGCCGCGCACGTCGCCGAAGGTGCGGTTGGGGTTGTCGGTCAGACACTCGACGATGACCATCGCGTTGCCCGGACCGAAACCTTCGTAGCGGGCGGTGGAGAAGTCCTCGCCGCCGGCGCCGGACGCCTTGTCCAGGGCCTTGTCGATCACGTGCGAGGGCACCTGATCCTTCTTGGCGCGCTCGATCAAACCGCGCAGCGCCAGGTTGCCGTTGGGGTCGGTGCCGCCGGACTTGGCGGTCACGTAGATCTCGCGCCCGTACTTGCTGTACACCTTGGTCTTGGCCGCGGCCGTCTTGGCCATCGATTCCTTGCGGTTCTGAAACGCCCTACCCATGTCAACGTCCTTTCGTTACCTGAAGCCGCCTGAACGCCAGGCGCCGTGTTCACAAAAAAGGAAAAATTCTACCCAACAGCGTACCATGCTAACAGCGTTATTTAAGGGGGCGGGTGACGCGGCGCTCGCCGCGTGTCGCCCTGCAAACAAGACCGGAAAGGAAGCACCGATGCCGCTGTCACTCTGGCTGTCGCTGGCCGCCATCTGCGCCGTGGGGGCGATGTCACCAGGCCCGAGCCTTGCGCTCATTCTGCGCCATACCCTGGGCGGCGGGCGCCGGAACGGCGTGACCGCCGCGCTGACCCATGCCCTCGGCGTCGGCCTCTACGCGCTCTTGACGGTGCTGGGCCTGGGCGCCTTGATCGCACGTCATCCAGAGCTCTTTCAGTGGGTGACGTGGCTGGGGGCCGGCTATCTTGCGTGGCTCGGCATCAAGGCGCTGCGGGCGGGCAAGGCAGGGGTGCTGTCGCCGGGCCACGCGGCGACCACCCAGGGCCAGGCGGCGAAAGAGGGGCTTCTGGTGGCGCTGGTCAACCCCAAGCTCATCCTGTTCTTCGTGGCGCTGTTGAGCCAGTTCGTCAGCCCCGAGATGGGGCTTGCCGCCAAGCTGATCATCGTGATGACCGCGGTGGTGATCGACGGCGGCTGGTACATGATCGTGGCGCTGGGACTTTCGCACTCGTCAGTGCTGCCCTGGCTTCAGCGCCACTCCCACTGGATCAATCGCATCACCGGCGTACTGCTCCTGCTGCTGGCGCTGCGCGTGGTGGCGGGCCCCTTGATCCAGGGGTGAGGCATTACCATCACGCTCCTCCGGTTTTTTCATCTGCGTCGTCAAGGGCTTTACCATGACCATATTCGAGCAGGATTGCCGTACCCACCTGAACGAGCCGTTCAACCTGCGCGCGCTGAAAGGGCAGGTGCTGCTGGTGGTCAACGTGGCCAGCCAGTGCGGTTTCACGCCTCAGCTCGAGGAGCTCGAGAAGCTCTACTCGCGCTACCGGGACCGCGGCTTCACCGTGCTGGGCTTTCCCTGCAACCAGTTCGGCCGCCAATCGCCGGAGAGCGCCGAGGCGTTCTGCCGCTTCGGCGAGCAGCGTTTCGGGGTGCACTTTCCGCTGATGGAGAAGGTCAAGGTCAACGGGCCCGACGCACACCCGCTGTTCGTCACCTTGAAGCAGCAGGCGCCAGGGCTTCTGGGCACCCGAGCGATCAAGTGGAACTTCACCAAGTTCCTGATCGGGCGTGACGGCCGGGTGATTGCGCGTTTTGGCCCCAAGGAGCGCGGCGTGGCGCTCAGGCGGGCGCTGGAAGCCGCTCTCGACGAAGACTCTACGCGCTAGAGCTCGCCTCGGTGGACCATCAGCCGGTTCATCAGCGCCGCCCAGCGGTGGCGCACCATCATGGTGGTCAAGCCGGAGAACAGCGCCCAGCTCTTGCGCCGCCATCCCTTCAGGCGCAGGTTGTGGGAAACCAGCTGCTGCATCAGCTGACGGTCGTTGAAGGCGCGCCATTCGCTGGCGATCGACAGCTGGTGGCGCGCCATCACCGGCGCAAGCTCCAGGCGAAACAGCCATTCGAGCTCCTTGAGCGTCAGGCCGTGCTCCTCGATCACCTCGATCATGTGCGCGAAATCGCGCTCGCCGGGCTCGCGGTCGAGCCATAGCGGCGCGAGCGCAAGCCACAGATCGCCTCGTTCGTCCACTAACTGCTGTGCGTTCATCTGGCCGTCTTCACGTTGGTGGGCCCCGCGACGCGCGCCGGGCAGTGTCCGCGTATCCTGACGCGAAAGCCCGGCGAGCTCAAGAGCGGACAGCGCTGCCCGAGACGGATAGAATAGGCGCCAGCGCCACGGGCCTGCCCGACGGTGAACGTCTTTTTCTCGACAAGGAGAGCCTTCGTGATCATCAAACCCAAAGTACGCGGTTTCATCTGCACCACCACGCACCCGAAAGGCTGCGAGCAGAACGTGCGCGAGCAGATCGAAGCGACCCGGGCCCGCGGCTTGGACAAGAGCCAGGGCCCCAGGAAGGTGCTGGTGATCGGCGCCTCCAGCGGTTACGGGCTGGCCGCGCGCATCACCGCGGCCTTCGGCTATGGCGCCGATACTCTGGGCGTGTTCTTCGAGAAGCCCGGTAGCGAGAAGAAACCCGGCACCGCCGGCTGGTACAACAGCGCGGCCTTCGACAAGTTCGCAAAGCAGGAAGGCCTCTACAGCAAGTCGATCAACGGCGACGCCTTCTCTCACGAGGCGCGTGAAAAAGCCATCGAGCTGATCAAGCAGGACATGGGCGAGGTGGATCTGGTGGTCTACTCGCTTGCCTCACCCGTGCGCAAGCTGCCGGACACCGGCGAGCTCAAGCGCTCGAGCCTGAAGCCGATCGGCGAGACCTACCGCGCCACCGCGATCGACACCAACAAGGACACCATCATCGAGGCCGAGGTCGAGCCCGCCACGCAAGCCGAGATCGACGATACCATCACCGTGATGGGCGGCGAGGACTGGGAACTGTGGATGAAAGCGCTGGGTGACGCCGGGGTGCTGGCCAAGGGCGCCAGAAGCGTGGCGTTCAGCTACATCGGCACCGAGATCACCTGGCCGATCTACTGGCACGGGGCGCTGGGCAAGGCCAAGGAAGATCTGGACCGCGCCGCGGCGGCCATCGACGAGACCCTCAAGGCCAGCGGCGGTGGCGCCAACGTGGCGGTGCTCAAGTCCGTGGTCACCCAGGCGAGCGCCGCCATTCCGGTCATGCCGCTCTACATCGCCATGGTGTATCGCATCATGAAGGAGCAGAACGTCCACGAAGGCACCATCGACCAGCTCAACCGCCTGTTCGGCGAGCGTCTCTACGCCGAGAGCGAAAGCGCCCGCCAGCTCGACGACAAGGGACGCTTTCGCCTGGACGACTGGGAGCTTCGCGACGATATTCAAAAGGCGTGTCAGGATCTGTGGCCGGCGGTCACCAGCGAGAACCTGTTCGAGATCACCGACTACGCGGGCTACAAGCACGAGTTCCTGAAACTGTTCGGCTTCGAGCGCGACGACGTCGACTACGACGCCGACGTCGACCCGGACGTCGACTTCGACGTGGTGACGCTCTAGCCACCCCGCCCGCCCTTCAGGCGGGCGCTCGGCTGGAGCGCCCGCCTGGAGGCAAGCACATGGATACCCGAGAAAGCACCACGCCGGACGAGAAGAGAGAGCACGTTCTCGACCAGCGCCTGCCCGAACGCAAGACTCCCGTTCCTCCCCATCTAGAGCCCGAAGCCCGGCGCGCCCCGCGTGGCTGGCACCGATTGCCCCTGATCGCCGTGGCGTTGGTGGGCGTCATCCTGGTCGTGGTCGTCGCAGCGGCATTCTTGCGCGGCCCTTGAATGTTGCCTGCTTTTCGACGCGTTTCGCCGCGCCTGGCCTTTAGATGGGGCCTGCGCGAAATTTATTGCGTAACCCGGGGCGGCTCAACTAGCTTCAATAGGGTAGATCAACCCGAGGAGACACCCCATGAAACGGACTACATTGGCGGTTGCGATCGCTGCGATCTGTGGCGGCATGTCGATCAATGCGTTGGCCCAGACGTCGCAGGAGGGTGACGAAACGACCGGCGGCAGTTCCACCGAGCAGCAGGAGACCTCGGGCGCCGGCGCCCAGGGGGCTCAAGGCGCGCAGAGCGCGCAAAGCACCGAAGATGAGGACACTCAGGACGGCATGCAGGAAGAGAGTGCCGATACCAATAGCGCCGACACCGACAGCGCCAACGTCGATAGCTCCGACACCGACAGCGCAGGACAGATGGACGGCGACCAGGGCACGAATTCCGACGATACGGCCACCAGCGACGCCGTACCGGCGGAAGAAACGATGGATGACGATACCTCCACCGGCGACGCCACGGGCGACGAGGCCTCGAGCAGCAGTGAAAGTCAGGGCCAGATGGATGCCCAGCAGGGCATGAATTCCGACGATGCGACCGGCGAGGAAGCCCTTCCCGACGACGATACCATGACCAGCGGTGCCGACGAGACCGGCAACAGCGATGGTCAGATGGGGCAGGGCAACGATGGGCGCGGCACGAACGCTCTGGAAGACCCGGACAACCGCGAGCCCGATGAACGCCTGGCCGACAACGATACCCAGGGCGGGCTGATGTCGCTCACGATCAGCGATGTCGAAGGCATGACTGTGGTCAACCTGGAAGGCGAAGAGATCGGCGACGTCGACAACGTGGTCGAGCACAACGACTCCGGCGATCTGTACGCGGTCGTCTCCGTGGGCGGCTTCTGGGGTTTCGGCGCCACGGACCTGGCGCTGCCGCTGCAGGAAATGATGCTCGAGGAGGACCAACTGGTCATGCAGACGCCCTACGGCAGCGACGAGATAGAGTCCGCCGCCGAGGAGTACAACGAGGACGACTACAGCTCGATCGACGGCTCGATGCAGGTGGGCGAAGTCGCCGATCACCCCGACCGCAGCCAGTAGATCGCTCGTCGCGCCCCGGGCAGGGCGTTTTCCTGCCCGGGGCGCGTACGCGTCTGCGCTTTAGCAGTTGCCTTCGGCGCTGATTCACGCCGCGTTATTGGTTAAGATGATTCATCGTCTTCAACCGGTCGTTCTA
Organism: Halomonas sp. 707D4; assembly: GCF_024158685.1. NCBI lineage: Bacteria > Pseudomonadati > Pseudomonadota > Gammaproteobacteria > Oceanospirillales > Halomonadaceae > Halomonas > Halomonas sp. 707D4. Next base: position 6,549 of record NZ_JAMZBD010000134.1, read on the forward strand.
CATGGCGTCAGAGGTAACCCGTTTCGCCCGCCCGCCCGCCACCCAGCGTATCGGCGTGCTGCTGCTGCCAGGCTTTTCACTGCTGACCCAGGCAAGCTGCGTCGAGCCGCTTCTGATCGCCAACCAATTGAGCGGGTGCAGCCTCTATCAGGTCTCGACGCTGAGTCTCGACGCCGAGCCGGTGCGCAGCGCCGCCCAGCTCGCCTGCATTGCCGACCACGCGCTCGATGACGCGCCAGCCCTGCTCGATACCCTGCTGGTCATCGCCCCTTCGCCGCTGCCATACCCACTGCCGGCCAGGCTTCTCGAATGGCTGCGGCAGCACCATGCAAGAACGCTGGGAGGGCTCGACGGCGGCGGCGAGGTGCTGGCGCGCTGCGGGCTGCTCGAAGGGTACCGGGCGGCGCTGCCCTGGCCGCGTGTCAGCGCCGTTTCCCAAGGCTACCCTACGGTGGTCATCACCCAGACGCTGTTCGAGATCGATCGCAACCGCATGAGCTGTGCCGGCGGCACCGCCGCCCTCGACATGATGCTGACCCTGATCGCCCGCGATGCGGGGGCGGAGCTTGCAGCGCGGGTGTCCGAGCATTTCGCCTGCGAGCGCATTCGCCTGGCCGACGAGCCCCAGCACGTGCCGCTGCGAAGCCGGCTCGGCCACGCGCCCCAGAGCCTGGTGG
>NZ_JAMZBD010000135.1:0-7193 GCF_024158685.1 Halomonas sp. 707D4
GTTTTCCACCACTGGTCCCAGGCAGGCACGCTGCGCTTCCCACAGCGAACGCCCCGCCGGCGACTGCCAGTAAGCTTGGCTTTGGGTCATGCATCGGGCGAGCATCGCCGCCGTCGGGGAATTTGACATGAACTGCGCTTGCCTCCAAAGTAGCGACTTTTTTCGACCGCTGTGGGTCGTCCAAGACCCACGCAGCAGCGTTGTCTGAACGTTAAAGGATCTCGCCCATGATGAGCGTGACACCGATTCCCGCGCTGAGTGACAACTATATTTGGTTGCTGAGACAGGATACCAGCCAAAACGTTTGCGTGGTGGACCCCGGCGAAGCGGCACCAGTCATCGAGCTTCTCGAGCGCGAAGGCCTGACACTCGCCACGATCCTCATCACCCACCACCACGGCGATCACACCGGCGGTGTCAAGGAGCTCAAGAAGCGCTACGGGGCCCACGTGATCGGCCCGAACAACCCGGCCATCGAAGGCATCGACCAGGTCGTCGATCACGGCGACGAGATCCGCGTAATGGGACGTCTGTTCGAGGTGATCGCCACCCCCGGCCATACCCTCGATCACGTCAGCTACTTCGCCGCCGGCATTCCGGCGCTGCTGTTCTGCGGAGATACTCTGTTCAGCGCCGGCTGTGGTCGTCTGTTCGAAGGCGAGCCCGCCCAGATGCTCGACTCTCTGAACACCCTGGCGCGCCTTCCCGAGGACACCCTGGTGTTCGCGGGCCACGAATACACCCAGGCCAATCTGGCCTTCGCCCAGGCGGCAGACCCGGACAATACTGCCCTCCCTCATGTCCGCAACGAATGCGACAAAGCGCGCGCGATGGATCGCCCCACGCTTCCCAGCACCATCGGGCGCGAGCTCAAGATCAACCCTTACCTGCGCCTGGCCACCGACAGCGTGCGCCGCAGCGCAGGTACACAAGGCCCGAATGGTGACGACCTGGCGACGTTCACGACGTTGCGCGAATGGAAGAACCGTTTCTAACGCCTTTAGCCAAAAGACCGACTATGACCTATCGTACGATCCGCCAGCGCTTTGTGTTGAGCGCTGGCAGCACCGTGATCATGGGCCTCTTGATGGCCGCCGCCGCGAACTCCGAAGCCTCCCCCGGCACGCTCGGCAGTTTCAACGCCTCCTCCAGCACCACGACACCCCTACCCTCGCCGCGCGAAGAGCAAGCCCGAGCGCCGCGCCTCGACGCCTACCACGGCCACTTCTGGGACTCGCTGAGCCTCGAGCCCCAAGACGTCTGGAGCGTGATGCGCCAGAGCTTCCAGTGGCAGGAAATCACCCTGCCGCTGGAGGCGCAGGCGCGGGTCGACGAATGGATCGAGCACTACCGCGCCCGCCCGCAGAACATCGTCGAGATCACCCGGCGAGCCACACCCTGGCTTGCCTGGATCAGCGAGCAGGTCAGCGAGCGCGGCCTGCCCGGCGAGATTGCCTTGATTCCCTTCGTCGAAAGCTCCTTCGACCCCAGTGCCAAGAGCCATCGCGGCGCGGCGGGGCTTTGGCAGTTCATGCCCGGTACCGGTGACGCCCTGGGGCTGGTGCGCAACCAGAGTTACGATGGGCGCCTGGACGTCGTCACCTCGACTCAGGCGGCGCTCGACTACCTCGAGTCCCAGGCCGCCGAGTGGTACCAAGGCGACATCATGCTCTCGCTGGCCGCCTACAACGCCGGCGCCGGTACCGTCAACAAGGCCCTGCGCAGCGCCCAGAGCCAGGGGCTCGACGGAAGCTATTGGGATCTGTCGCTGCCGTCGGAAACCATGCAGTACGTGCCCAAGCTCAAGGCGATCGCCACCATCATCCAGGACCCGGAGCGCTACGGGGTCGAGCTGCCGGACATTCAGGCCACCCCGGCCTTCGCCAAGGTCAAGCTCGAAAACCCGCTGAGCCTGGCCGAAGCCTCGCAGCTTCTCAACGTCAGCCAGCGGGCCCTGGCCGAACTCAACCCCGGCCTGCTCGGCGCCCAGGCGGGCCCGCGCAACGGCCAGACGCTGCTGGTACCCGAATCCGCGGACAGCGAACTGATCGCCGAACTCTCGCAAAGCAGCGACCGCGCCCTGGCCTCGACCGAGACGCCGGCGGTCCACCGCGTCGAAAACGGAGACAGCCTTTCCGCCATCGCCGCACGATATAACCTTGACCAGCGCGATCTTATTCGCTGGAATGCGCTAGACCGCCCCGGTGCACTCACCCCCGGGCAGCTTCTGGCGCTCACGGCGCGCTGAGGAGCATTCATCCTTCGGCCATCGCGCGGGTGTGATGGCCTCTTGGCAACGATAGGACATCCTTCATGCAAAGCGGTGTGGCGTTTGTGAATACCTTGCGTGCGCTGCTGCTGACCCTCGGCGCGCTCTCCCTGCCGGTGGCGGCAAGCGACGAGAGCGTCGTCCAGTCGCTCATGGAGGAGCCTTCCAGCGGCCCGGTGGAGACCGTCCACGCCCTGTCGCTCTACGACAGCCCCGAACTTCCCGACGGGTTCGCCTACTTTCCCCACGTCAACCCGCAGGCCCCCAAGGGGGGCAGCATGATCCAGACCGCCGTGGGATCGAGCTTCGACTCGACCAACCCGTTCATCATTCGCGGCACCCCCGCCACGGGCATCGGCCGGATCTACGACACGCTGATGGCGAGCAACCCGGGCGAACCCTTCAGTCTCTACGGGCTGGTCGCCGAAGGCGTACGCCTGGACCCGGAGCGCGAATGGATCGAGTTCGACCTGCGCCCGGAGGCGCGCTTCCAGGACGGCGAGCCGCTGACCGCCTACGACGTGGTGTTCTCCTTCGATCTCTTGCGCGAGCAGGGCAGCCCGTTCTACGCAAGCTACTATGCCGGGGTTTCCCAGGTGATCGCGCAGAGCGAGCACCAGGTGCGCTTCGAGTTCAGCGACACCACCTCCCGTGAGCTGCCGCTGATCGTCACCCAATTGCCGATTTTGCCGCGCCACTACTGGGAGCCGCGGGACTTCGGCTCGCCCACCCTCGCCGCTCACCCGGGCTCCGGCCCCTACGAAATCGCCGAGGTGGACCCGGGCCGGCGCATCGTCTACGAACGCGACGAGAACTACTGGGGGAAGGATCTGCCGGTCAACGTCGGGCGCTTCAACATCGACCGGGTGATCTTCGATTACTATCGCGACCGGGACATCGCCTGGGAGGCCTTCAAGGCGGGACTTATCGACTTTCGCGAGGATGCCCGCGCCGCCACCTGGGCGATCGGCTACGACTTCCCCGCCTACCGTGAGGGGCTGATCGAGCGCATCACCGTGCCGGACGTGAACCCGTCGCTGATGCAGGCCTTCGTCTTCAACCTGCAAAAGACGAAGTTCCAGGACGCCCGGGTACGCGAGGCGCTCTCCCTCACCTTCGACTTCCCGTGGCTCAACACCAACATCTTCTACGGCGCCTACTCGCGCACCGAGAGCTATTTCCAGAACTCCGAGATGCAGGCCCGGGGAGCGCCTTCCGAAGAGGAGCTCGCGCTGCTCGAGCCGCACCGCGAGGAGCTGGTCGACGCCTTTCACTCGGACCGGCTGTTCACCGATCCCTTGCCGATCGCCGAGCCGGAGGATCTGCGCGAGCGCCTGCGCCGCGCCCTGGCGCTTTTGCGCGACGCCGGTTACGAGATCGAGGAAGGCGAGCTGATCCATGCCGAAACCGGCCGCCCGCTGCGCCTCGAGGTATTGATGTACGACGCGGCGATGGAGCGGGTGGTGCAGCCCATGCTCAGGAACATGGCACGGCTCGGCATCGACACGTCCATGCGCATCGTCGACATCAACCAGTACCTCAACCGGGTGCGCGACTACGACTACGACATCGTGATCAGCCACTACCCGCAGTCGAACAACCCCGGCAACGAGCAGCGCGACTACTGGACGAGCGCGGCGGCCGACACGCCTCAGAGCCGCAACCGCATGGCCCTGAAGAGCGCGGCGGTGGACGACCTGGTCGACCACATCATCCGTGCCGAGGACCGCGAGGCCCTGGACACCGCGACCCAAGCGCTGGATAGGGTGCTGCGCTGGGGCTTCTACGCCATTCCCCACTACCACTCCGGCGAGACGCGCATTGCCGTGTGGAACAAGTTCGGGTACCCGGAGCCCTTTCCCGCATACGCCATGGACCTGGACGCCTGGTGGGTGGACGCCGAGCGCGAAGCCGAGCTCGAACGGCGCCGTTGACCGGGCCTTCGCCCCACTGACTGGAGTTCATCGTGGCCCGCTATACCCTACGCCGACTGCTGTTGATGATCCCGACGCTGCTGGGCATCATGCTGCTCAACTTCATGATCGTGCAGGCCGCCCCGGGCGGGCCGATCGACCAGATGCTGGCACGCTTCGAAGGCGCCGACGCCATGGCCAGCACGCGCCTGGACATGGGCGGCGCGGACATCCAGGTCAGCGACGACTCGCGCGGGGCACGCGGCATCGACCCGCGCTTCATCGCCCAGCTCGAGCAGCAGTTCGGCTTCGACAAGCCCGCCCACGAGCGTTTCCTGACCATGATGGGCGACTACCTGCGCCTGGATTTCGGCACCAGCTTCTTTCGCGACCGTCCGGTGATCGACTTGATGATCGAGCGGCTGCCGGTGTCGATCTCGCTCGGGCTCTGGACGACGCTGCTGGTCTATCTGATCTCGATTCCGCTGGGGATTCGCAAGGCGCTTCGCCACGGCTCGCGCTTCGACGTCTGGACCTCGGGACTGGTGATCGTCGGCTACGCCATTCCCGGCTTTCTGTTCGCCATCCTGCTGATCGTGCTGTTCGCCGGTGGAAGCTACCTGGACTGGTTTCCGCTGCGCGGGCTCACCTCGCCGGACTTCGCCGAGCTTTCGCTTTTCGGCAAGATCAAGGATTACTTCTGGCACATCACCCTGCCGGTCGCCGCGGCGGCCATCGGCAGCTTCGCCACGCTGACCATGCTCACCAAGAACAGCTTTCTCGACGAGATCCACAAGCAGTACGTGCTCACCGCCCGGGCCAAGGGCGCAAGCGAGCATCGCATCCTCTACGGGCACGTGTTTCGCAACGCCATGCTGATCATCATCGCCGGGCTACCGGCGGCGATGATCGGCATCTTCTTCACCGGGGCGCTGCTGATCGAGGTGATCTTTTCGCTGGACGGACTCGGCCTTCTCGGCTTCGAGGCGGTGATGCAGCGCGACTACCCGGTGATCTTCGGCACGCTGTTCCTCTATACCGTGATCGGGCTGATCCTCAAGCTCGTCTCGGATCTCACCTACGTGTGGGTCGACCCCCGCATCGACTTTGCCACCCGGGAGTCGTGACCATGGCCGCCCTTCGCCTTTCGCCGATCACCCGGCGCCGCCTGAACGCCTTCAAGGCCAACCGCCGCGCCCGGGTGTCGCTGTGGCTGTTCGGAGCTCTGTTTCTGGTCAGCCTCGCGGCGGAACTCGTCGCCAACGACAAGCCGCTCGTGCTGCACTACGACGGCCAGTGGTACGCGCCACTGCTGGTGGACTACCCGGAAACCGAGTTCGGCGGCTTTCTGCCCACCCGGACCGACTATCTGGACCCGTTCATCCAGGAGCAGATCGAGGAGAACGGCTGGGCACTGTGGCCACCGATCCGCTTCTCCTACCAGACGCTGGACATGCAGATGAGCCGCCCGTCGCCGGCGCCGCCGGATGCCCGCCATTGGCTCGGCACCGACGACCAGGGGCGCGACGTGCTGGCCCGGGTGATCTACGGCTTTCGCCTGTCGGTGGCCTTTGCCCTGGTATTGACCGCCGGCTCCATCGTCACCGGCGTGCTGGCCGGCGGCGTGCAGGGCTACTTCGGCGGCAAGGTGGACCTGATCGGCCAGCGCGTCACCGAGATCTGGTCCGGGCTTCCCGTGCTGTTTCTGCTGATCATCCTGGCGAGCTTCGTGCAGCCGGGGTTCTGGTGGCTTCTGGGCATCATGCTGCTGTTCTCCTGGCTGGGGCTCGTGGACATCGTGCGCGCCGAGTTTCTGCGCGCGCGCAACCTGGAGTACGTGCGCGCCGCCAGGGCCATGGGACTGCCGTCGCGGCTGATCATGTGGCGCCACGTGCTGCCCAACGCCATGGTGGCGACCCTGACCTTCATTCCGTTTCTGTTCACCGGCGCCATCGGCACGCTGACCGCGCTGGATTTTCTCGGCTTCGGCCTGCCGCCGGGCTCGCCGTCGCTGGGTGAGCTCGCCGCCCAAGGCAAGAACAACCTGCACGCGCCCTGGCTCGGCATCACCGCCTTCATGACGCTGGCGATCATGCTGTCGCTGCTGGTGTTCATCGGCGAAGGGCTGCGCGACGCCTTCGATCCCCGCCACGTGAATGCCGCCACCGCACCGACCCCGGGAGCCTCGCATGTCTGAGCCGCTTTTTCGCCTCGATGACTTTGGCGTCACCTTCGACGGACAGCCGGTGGTGACCTCGCTCTCGCTGAGCGTGGCGCGCGGCGAGACCCTGGCGATCGTCGGCGAGTCGGGCTCCGGCAAGTCGGTCTCCGCCCTGGGAGCGATCGACCTTCTGCCCGGCAACGCCGAGGTGAGCGGCGGGCGCTGGCTCGAGGGCACCTCGCTATCAGGTCTTGGCAAACGCGAGTGGAACGCGCTGCGCGGCAACCGGGTCGGCTTCGTCTTCCAGGAGCCCATGACCTCGCTCAACCCGCTGCACCGCATCGGCAGGCAGATCGGCGAAACCCTGCGCCTGCACCAGGGGCTTCGCGGTCACGCCGCGCGCCGCCGCGCCCGCGAGCTGCTCGAACAGGTCAAGCTGCCGCGGGTCGACGAGCTGCTCGACGCCTGGCCCCACCAGCTCTCCGGCGGCCAGCGCCAGCGAGTGATGATCGCCATGGCGATCGCCAACAACCCGGCCCTTCTGATCGCCGACGAACCGACCACCGCGCTCGACGTCACCGTCCAGCAGGAGATCCTGGCGCTGCTCCGTGAGCTTCGCGACACCCACGGCATGGGAATGCTGTTCATCAGCCACGACCTGAACCTGGTGCGCCGCTTCGCCGAGCGGGTGTGCGTCATGCGGGCGGGCCGTGTCGAGGAGATCGGCCCCGTCGAGCAGATCTTCGCGCACCCGCAAAGCGACTACACCAGGGCGCTGATCGCCGCCGACCCCGAGGGCCGGCCGGCGCCGGTCACGGATGCGCAACCGCTTCTGAGCGCGCGGCAACTC
>NZ_JAMZBD010000136.1:0-7162 GCF_024158685.1 Halomonas sp. 707D4
GGCGGGGGATCTCTGGTGGCTCTATCGCAGGCCGGCGTTGGGCGTCGTGGCGCTGTGCGCAGGCGTGTCCGAAAAAGCCCGGCGAGCGAAGCGAGCAAGCGTCGAGCGCTCGCTGGCGCTCGAGGCCTGGGCCATGGCGCGCCTGACCCAGGCGCTCGAGGGTGAAACGTGGCTGCGCCGTCACGGCAGCGGCTTGATGATGGCCTTCGCCGTCTTGTTGGCACTGTTACTGATCTGGGAGGGGATGGGATGAGCCCGTCGCACCGCAAGACCACGTCCCGGGGACGGCGCGCCCGTACCCCGGAAGAGATTCCCAAGCTCGGCTTGCTCGACGTCGGCTGGCGGGTGATCCGCGCGGCCCGGCGCAACCGGTTGACCATGCTGGCCGCCGGCGTTGCCTTCTACGCGCTGCTGGCGCTGTTTCCGACCATCGCCGCAGTGATCTCTCTGTGGGGGCTTCTGTTCGACCCGGTGGAGGCGGGCCAACAGCTCTACGAGATCGGTCGTTTCATCCCCGGCGATGCGGCGAACCTGATCGACCAGCAGGCGGACCAGGTGATCGAGAACACCGAGGCGGGCAACTTCATGGCCGCCATGATCGGGCTTGCCATCGCCATGTTCGTCGCTTCAAAGGGCGTGGCGGTGCTGGTGGTCGGGCTCAACGTGGTCTACGGAGAGAGCGAGAAGCGTCCGTTTCTGCATCGCACGGTGCTTCTGACGGCGTTGACCCTGGGGCTGATCGTGATGACCCTGGTGTCGCTGGGGTTCATCGCGCTGATTCCCATGGTGGTGGACATGCTCACCATCGAGCCGCCGGTGGACCAGATCATCAAGTGGCTGCGCTGGCCGGCGCTGCTGATCATGATGAGCTTTCTGATCTCGCTGCTCTACCGCTTCGCCCCCTACCGGCGCAAACCGCGCTGGGTGTGGATCAACTACGGCACGCTGTTCGCCACCGTGACCTGGCTTCTGGGCTCCGCCGTTCTTTCGCTCTACGTTCGCTACTTCACTGCCTTCAGCGACCTCTACGGCTCCCTCGGCGCCGTGGTGGCACTGATGATCTGGTTCTGGCTCTCGGCGTTCATCGTGCTGTTCGGGGCCGAACTCAACTGCGAACTGGAACGCCAGACGTTGAGCGACACCACCGTCGGACGCCCGCGCCCGCTTGGTCATCGCGAAGCTTTCGCTGCCGACACGGTGGGCGTGACCAACCCTCTCGGCGGCGATGGTGACAAGCGCAACGATGACGACAAGCGTGACGACGAGTGAAACCGCGCCGCCTGTCGGCGGCGCGTGAGGCGGGTTTACAACAGCTCTTCGGCGGCGAGCGCCAGGCGCGAGCGCTCGACGCTCTTCAGGGTGATGTGCCCGGCGTGGGGCCAGTCGCGAAAGCGCTCGACCACGGCGGCCATGCCGCAGGTGTTGGCGGTGAGGTAGGGCGTGTCGATCTGGCCGACGTTGCCCAGGCAGACGATCTTGGTATTGCGCCCGGCGCGGGTGACCAGTGATTTCAGCTGCTTGGGAGTGAAGTTCTGCGCCTCGTCGATGATCAGGAAGGTGTCGTTCAGGGTGCGCCCGCGCATGAAGCCCGGCGAGCGGATCTGCACCCGCGAGCCGATCAACTGACGGGTGGCACCGTTGTCCCAGCTCGACTCGCCGTCGTCGTTGCGCAGCAGGTTGTCCATGTTGTCGTGGAACGCCCCCATCCAGGGCGACATCTTCTCCTCCTCGGTGCCGGGTAGAAAGCCGATGTCCTCACCCATGGGGATCGGCGCGCGGGTAAAGACGATGCGCTCGAAGCGCTTGGTGTCCAGGGTCTGCTGGAAGGCAGCGGCCAGCGTCATGTAGGTCTTGCCGGTACCGGCGTTGCCGGCCACGGTGACCAAGTCGATCTCCGGGTCCATCAGCAGGTTCAGGGTGAAGTTCTGGCGGCTGTCGTGGGCGTGAACCCCCCATACGCCGGCGTGGTGACGATAGTTGATCAAAAGCTGGAGCGTGGCGCTCTTGGGGCCGAGCTCGCGCACGATGGCCTCGAATTCCGCACCGTTTTCGCTGTCGGAGACCAGCATGCCGACGTGCCAGTCCGCCGGCATGTCGCCGCTCAGGTGGTAGAAGGTGTGGTGGTTCTGACGCTCGACGTTGACCTCGACGTTGAGCGACTCCCAGAGCGACGCGCCTTCGAGCCCCGAGTGCTCGACGACGCTGGCGCCTTCGATCATGGCGTCGCTGTCCTCGAAGGCGCGGTCGGTGAGGTAGTCCTCCACCGGCACCCGCAGCGCCGCGGCCTTGATGCGCAGGTTGATGTCCTTGGTGATCAGGATCACCGAGGCATCCGGGCGCTCGTCGCGCAGCCGGCAGGTCTCGGCCAGTATCCGGTTATCCGGCGAGTCGCTGACCTCGTCGAGCAGTTTCAGATCGTTGTAGCACAGAAAATGCAGCCGTCCGCTGTCGCCGCTCAAGCGGGGAATGGGAATGCCGTCCTGGACTTCCTCGAAGGTGACCTGGCTGGTGAGATCGGAAAGCGTGCGACTGACCTGGCGCGCGGTCCGGGCGATTTCGCGAATGCCGTTCTTGTGCTTGTCGAGCTCCTCGAGAACGGTCATGGGGATGACCACATCGTGCTCTTCGAAATGATAGAGGGCGGCGGGGTCGTGGATCAGGACATTGGTGTCTAGAACGTAAAGCCGGGTGGCTTTCTTATCGAGTTTGACCATCGTGGAAGTCGCTCCTGGGTTGACGGCAACATCGACACTGGCAGGGCTCCTTGACACGGAGATGACACTGCCGGCGCTTACTCTAGCGTGTCCTTGGCTCTCCTTCTGCGGCCTTTTTCTTAGCGTGGAAGGTGGCGGCGCTTTTTTCCAGTCAGGCGTTTCAACGCAGGCAGAAAGATCGACGCAGGCAGAAAGACCCCGAGGGGGCAGGGCCATCAGCCCTTGGTGGCGAGCTTAGTCCTTGGTGGCGAGATAGTGGCTCACCTTGTCGAGCAGCACGCTGGCGACCAGCCCCAGGTTGTCGCCTTCCAGGTAGCGGTAGTGGTAGCTTTCCAGCGCCAGCTCGTGGGGTAGCCGGCACAGCGAGCGCTCGGCCAGCGCCTCGCTCACCAGCGGCGCGGGCAGCAGCGCCCAGCCGGTGCCCTGGATCGCCGCATCGCGAATCAGCTCGAACATGGTGAGCCCCAGGAAATTGGCCGAGAAGAGCGCCTCGCTCACCAGCCGATCCTCTTCAAGATGGCTCAGGCAGACCTGGGTGTACTGGGCGAGATCCGCCTGGCGCACGAGGGGCAGCCGGCTCAGCGGGTGGTGAGGCGCGGCGATCAGGCGCATGCCGATGGGCGCCAGCGCAATGGCCTGGTCGAGTGCGCGCTCGGCGGTATAAAGGCCAAAGGCGATATCCACCGTCTGGCGCAGGATCAGCCCGTGGTGCGCCTGGGGCGGGGCCAGGTAGACCGAGATCGCGGTCAGTGGAAAGCGCGTCTTGATCTCGTGCATCACGTTTTGCCAGAAGGCTTCCGGCAACGCGTCGTCCCGGGCGATGCAGAGCTGGCTCTCCACGCCCTTGTTGTGCTGCTGGCAGTACCGGTTGATGCGCGCGGCGCTGGTGAGCAGGCGCTGGCAGTCCGGCAGGATGCTCTCGCCGGTGGCGGTCAGGCTCAGGCTGTTGCCGGTGCGCTCGAAAAGCGCCACGCCCAGGTGATCCTCCAAGGCACCGATCATGGCGCTCAGGGTGCTGCGCTTCACGCCGGTAAGGCGGGCGGCGGCGGCGAAGGAGCGCTGTTCGGTGACATCGATGAAGGCCTGGATCTGTTCGATACGCATAAGCTTTTATTCTTTAGCGCCAAATTAACTGGCGCTGAGCGATTGGTATAAGGGTGTCGGCGCCGTTAGTATGGCGCAGTTTTCAACCCCTTTCAGGAAGTATTCCCCGTGTCATCCCCGGTTGTCGAGCGCCGTGCGCTCAGGTTTTCGGCGCTCTCCGCCTCTTTCTTCGCTGTTGCCGGTCTTGTCATCGGCCTCTCTTCGGGCTCCATCACCATCTTGTTCGACAGCGGCTACTCGCTGTTGAGCCTGGTGCTTGCCTCCCTGTCGCTCTGGGCGCTGACCCATGCCCAGAAGCCCGCCGACGAGCACTACCCCTTCGGGCGGCTGACTGTCGAGCCGCTGGCAGTGCTGGTCAAGGGCGTGGTGATCGCGCTGGTATGCCTGTTTTCGCTGGTTTCGGCGCTGTGGAGCCTCGCCCACGGCGGGCGCCTGGTGGCCCTCGACATGGCGCTGGTGTTCGGTGCGATCAACGTGGCGGGGTGCCTGGCTACCTGGTGGCGACTGGCGCGCTACGCGCGCGGCTCGCACTCGTCGCTGATCGCCGCCGAGCTCAAGCAGTGGAAGATGGATACCTGGTTGAGTACCGCGGTGCTGCTCGGCTTTTTGCTCACCTACGCGCTCACCTTCACGCCGCTTGCGGCCTACGCGCGCTTCGCTGACCCCGCCATGGTGCTGGTGATCGTCGCCTATTTCCTGCCCATGCCGGTCACGATGATCCGCGGCGCGCTCAGGGAACTGATGTTCGGCGAACCCGGCGGCGGCGTACGCCGCGAGCTGGTCGGCCAGGTGGCGGATTTCGACGTTCAGAACGAGGATCTGCGCCTGGCGCGGGTAGGCAATTTCCTGATGGTCGACATTCAGCTCGACAAGGCCCGCATCGACGATGCCGAAGCGATCGTCGAGAGCGTGACGCGCCACTGCAAGCGCCGCCAGCTGCGCCCGGTGACCAGCATCACTCTGGTCACCTGAGCGGCGAAAACGATTGACGCCTTTGCCAGGCGATGGTATCTAGCCCTGCCGACAATCGGATCGGACTTTTTCGAGGGTTTCAAAACATGCTGTTCAGCCGCTGTTTGCCCATGCTGCTCGCCACGGTTCTCGTGGCGGGCTGCGCAAGCACCACCGTCGCCCCGCGCTACACCTCAAGCAACCCGGACGTGCTGCGCGTCGGCGGCGAGCGTCCTGCCAATGCCGACCCGCGCACCGAGGACATGGGCTCCTACTGCCTGGAAACCTCCGAGCGCTGGAACGAACATGGCCGCACGCCGGACGGCCAGACCCTGTGGGCCAAGGACACGCTGCGTAAAGTGATGCCCTGCAAGTAACACCGCGCAAGGCCCACACCCAAAACGACGCCGGGGAGATCCCCGGCGTCGTTTTGCATGCGTGAGCCGTGCGTCAATCCCCTTTCTTCTCAGGCTTGCCCTTGCGCTCGGTGCTGGCGAAATCCTCGAGCTCCTGCTCGCTCATCGAGTCGTACATCTCTTTCGAGGCGCCGACGAGCTCGCTCACCTTGGTCTCGCCGCGCTTGGCGGAGAGTGCCGCGCCTGCGGCCTTCTGCTGGGCTTTCGATTTTGCTGGCATGTCGGTCTCCTTCTGGATGAGTGCGTTTATCTTTCATCGCGCGCTTTGCTAAAGTCTAGCAGCCCCGCCAAGGCCTGCCAGACGGGCAGGGCGCCCACGCCATCACCCACGCTGCGACAAGAAGAGAGCGCCATGACGCCCGCGATCAACACCGCCAGAAAGGCAAACATCAACTTCGAGCTCCTGGAATACACCCACGACAGCAGCGCGGCCTCCTACGGGCTCGAGGCCGCCGAGAAGCTCGGGCTCGACCCGGCGCAAGTGTTCAAGACCCTGGTGGTCGAGCTCGATGGAAAGACCCTGGCGGTGGCCATGGTACCGGTGACCCACCAGCTCGGGCTCAAGCAGGTCGCCAAGGCTGCCGGCGCCAAGAAGGCGGCCATGGCGAGTCCCGCGGCGGTCGAGCGCGCCACCGGCTACGTGCTGGGCGGCGTCAGCCCGCTGGGCCAGAAAAAGCGCCTGGCGAGCTTCATCGACGACTCGGCGCGCGGCTTCGCCACGCTCTACGTCAGCGCCGGGCGACGCGGGCTCGAGATCGCCCTGGCCCCCGAGGCGCTGGCCACGCTCTGCCAGGCGCGCTTCGCGCCGCTCACCGCCCCCTGAGCGGCGCCGACAAGGCAACCCCCGGCGCTTTCTGGTATGGTGCTCCCTTTCGTCCCGTTCAGGATATTTTCGTGGCCGACACCTCTTTCGCCTCTCTGGCACTGCCTCCCGCCCTCATCGACAACCTGGCCTCGCTTGGCTATCACGCGATGACCCCGGTGCAGGCCCAGAGCCTGCCCTTGATGCTCGACGGACGCGACGTGCTGGCTCAGGCCAGAACCGGCTCCGGCAAGACGGCGGCCTTCGGCCTGGCGCTGCTGGCTAAGCTTTCGCTCTCCAGCACAAGCGTGCAGGCGCTGGTGCTGTGCCCCACCCGGGAGCTGGCCGACCAGGTCGCCGAGGCGCTGCGCCGGCTCGCCCGCACGCTTGCCAACGTGAAGGTGCTCACCCTGTGCGGCGGCGCGCCCTTCGGCCCCCAGCTCGCCTCGCTCGAGCACGGCGCGCACATCGTGGTGGGCACGCCAGGGCGTATCGACGAGCACCTTCGCAAGGGGTCGCTGTCGCTTGCCGGGCTGACCACCCTGGTGCTGGACGAGGCCGACCGCATGCTCGACATGGGCTTTCGCCCGGCCATCGAAGCGATCATCCAGGCCACGCCAGCGGCGCGCCAGACGCTGCTGTTCAGCGCTACCTTCCCCGACGAGCAGGGCGAGGGCGAACTCGCGGCGATGACCCGGGGCGTGCTCAGGGAGTACGCAAGCGTCATCGTCGAGGAGGAGCACGACGCGCGCACCATCGAGCAGCACTTCTACGACGTGCCCGCCGACAAGAGCCGCAGCAAAGCGCTGGTGGACCTGCTGCTGCACTACCGGCCCGCCACCAGCGTGGTGTTCTGCAACACCAAGCGCGAGACCGACCAGGTGGCGGACCAGCTCGCTGACGCCGGCTTCAGCGCCGTGGCGCTGCACGGCGATCTGGAGCAGAAGGATCGCGACCGGCTGCTGGTGCTGTTCGCCAACCGCAGCGTGTCGATCCTGGTGGCCACCGACGTGGCCGCCCGCGGGCTCGACATCGAGCGGCTCGACGCCGTGTTCAACTACCAGATCGCCCGCGAGCTGGACGTGCACGTCCACCGCGTGGGGCGTACCGGCCGGGCTGGCGAGCGCGGCATCGCCGCCACGCTGGTCGCTCCGGAGGAGCACTACCGCCTGGAG
>NZ_JAMZBD010000137.1:0-7119 GCF_024158685.1 Halomonas sp. 707D4
TTTCCCGGGCGTGGCGGCAAGGCGATGACGCGCCAGACCTTCTGGCACCGCATCAAGCGCCACGCGACGACCGCCGGCATCACCCGGCCGCTGTCGCCGCATACGCTGCGCCACGCCTTCGCGACGCATTTATTGAATCATGGCGCCAATTTGCGTGTCGTACAGCTGCTTCTCGGACACAGCGACCTGTCCACGACGCAAATCTACACGCACGTTGCCCAGGCGCGCCTGGAGCAACTGCACGCCGATCACCATCCACGAGGTTGACAACATGCGCCAACGCACGACGTTCATGACGCGAAGCACCCTGGCCGGCCCGGGCCTGGCAACGATGCTGGCGCTGGGTGCGGGCCTTTCGACGCTGCCGGCGCTGGCCGACGCCCCGGCGCTTGCCGAGCGCCTGGAAGTGAACGGCCAGCCCATGCCGGTCGAGCGCGTCACCGAGACGCCGATGGAAGGCATCTACCAGGTGCGCCTGGAGAACGGCGAATCCTTCTACTCCAACGCCGACGGCAGCTACTTTCTGGTCGGGGATCTGTTCGAGAATGGCGGCCAGGGGCTCGTCAACCTGACCGAGCAGGCCAAGAACCAGGAGCGCGTCGAGGCGCTCGCCGCCGTGCCCGAGCGTGATCGTTTCGTGTATCGCGGCGTGGACGAGCCCCGGGCCACGGTGGTGGTCTTCACCGACCCGACCTGCCCCTACTGCGAGCGCCTGCACGAGACCCTTCCCGAGCTCAACGAGCGCGGCATCGCGGTACACTACCTGGCCTTTCCGCGGGCGGGCATGGAGAGCGACGCCGCCGCCACGATCCAGCGCGCCTGGTGTTCGGACAACCGCACCGAGGCGATGAGCCGCGCCCAGCGGCGCGAGCCGGTCAGCGGCGAGATCTGCGACAACCCGGTGGCCGAGCAGTACCAGCTCGGCATGGCGCTCGGGGTCCAGGGGACGCCGGCGATCATCCTGCCCGATGGCCGGATGGTGCCGGGGTTCGTGCCGCCGGATCGCCTCGCCGACATGTTAGGCTTGAACGACTAGACAGGCCGCTTCGGGCGGCGCACGCCAATCAAACGTCAAGACGCAGCACCTTGAGTGCGTATCAAGAGGGGAAGTATTTTGAAACCGGTAAGAGTAGGCCTTTGTGGTTTGGGAACCGTCGGTGGCGGCACCTTCAACGTATTGACGCGTAACGCCGACGACATCACCCGTCGCGCCGGCCGCCCGATCGTCATCGAGCAGGTCGCCCACCGCAGCATTCACCCCGATTGCGACATTACCGGCATCAACGCCACCACGGATGTGTTCGCGGTGGCGACCAACCCCGACATCGACGTGGTGGTGGAACTGATCGGCGGCTACGACCTGGCCCGCGAACTGGTGCTCACCGCCATCGAGAACGGCAAGCACGTGGTCACTGCCAACAAGGCGCTGATCGCGGTGCACGGCAACGAGATCTTCCGCGCCGCCCACGACAAGGGCGTGATCGTGGCCTTCGAGGCGGCGGTCGCCGGCGGCATTCCGGTCATCAAGTCGCTGCGCGAAGGCCTGGGTGCCAACCGCATCGACTGGGTGGCGGGCATCATCAACGGCACCGGCAACTACATCCTGACCCACATGCGTGACGAAGGTCGCGCCTTCGAGGACGTGCTCGCCGAGGCCCAGGCGCTGGGTTACGCCGAAGCCGACCCGACCTTCGACGTCGAGGGCATCGACGCCGCCCACAAGCTGACCATTCTCGCCTCCATCGCCTTCGGCGTGCCGCTGCAGTTCGAGAAGGCCTTCACCGAGGGCATCGCGCGCATCACCGCCGAGGACGTCGATCAGGCGGACAACCTGGGCTACATCATCAAGCACCTGGGGATCTGCAAGCGCACCGAGGGCGGGCTCGAGCTTCGCGTCCACCCGACGCTGATTCCCAAGGAGCGCCTGCTCGCCAACGTCCACGGCGTGAAGAACGCCATCGCCGTGATGGGCGACGCGGTCGGCCCGACGCTGTATTACGGCGCCGGCGCCGGCGCCGAGCCGACCGCCTCGGCGGTGGTCGCGGACATCCTCGACGTCGCCCGCGACATCGCCACCGACCACCACTACCGCGTGCCGTATCTCGCCTTCAGCGGGATCGACGACGGCGAGAACGACCTGCCCATCATGCCGATGGAAGAGATCACCACCGCCTACTACCTGCGCCTGCTGGCGGTGGATCGCCCCGGCGTGCTGGCGCGCGTGGCGACCATCCTGGCCGAGCAGGGCATCTCCATCGAGGCGCTGATCCAGAAGGAAGCCACCGAAGGGGAGCTGGTGCCGATCATCCTGCTGACCCACCGCACCCGCGAGCGCCAGATGAACGAGGCGATCCGCGAAATCGAGGCGATGGCGGACATCGCAGGTCCCGTCACGCGCATCCGCGTCGAAAGCCTGGACGAAGGAGAGTAATCCCATGCGCTACATCAGCACGCGGGGCCAGGCCCCGGCGCTTTCGTTCGAAGAAGTGGTGCTCACCGGCATGGCCAGCGACGGCGGCCTCTACGTGCCCGAAGAGATCCCTCCGTTTTCCCGCGAGGAGCTCGCCGACATGGCGGGGCTCTCCTACGCCGAGATCGCCTTTCGGGTGATGAAGCCGTTCGTCAACGGCGAGATCGACGATGCGACCTTCAAGCGCCTGGTGAAGGAGGCCTACGCTACCTTCAGTCACGACGCGGTGGTGCCGCTCAAGCAGCTCGACGCCAACCACTTCCTGCTCGAGCAGTTCCACGGCCCGACGCTCGCCTTCAAGGACGTCGCGCTGCAGCTGCTCGGCCGCCTGCTCGATCACTTTTTGAAAAAGCGCGGCGAGCGCGCGGTGATCATGGGCGCGACCTCCGGTGACACCGGCTCGGCGGCCATCGAAGGGTGTCGCCACTGCGACAACCTGGACATCTTCATCCTGCACCCGCACAACCGCGTCTCGGAAGTGCAGCGCCGCCAGATGACCTCCGTGCTTGCCGACAACGTCTTCAACATCGCCATCGAGGGCAACTTCGACGACGCCCAGGCGATGGTCAAGGCGAGCTTCGCCGACCAGGATTTTCTGCAGGGCACCCGGCTGGTGGCGGTCAACTCGATCAACTGGGCGCGCATCATGGCCCAGATCGTCTACTACGTGGCCGCCGGCGTCGCCCTCGGCGCGCCGCACCGCGAAGTGAGCTTCTGCGTGCCGTCGGCCAACTTCGGCAACGTCTTCGCCGGCTACATGGCCTACAGGATGGGGCTGCCGGTGAAGCAGTTCATCATCGCCACCAACGCCAACGACATCCTGCACCGCACGCTGGCCGCCAACGACTTCTCCAAGAAGGAGCTCGAAGCCACACTGGCGCCGTCGATGGACATCGTCGTCTCATCCAACTTCGAACGCCTGCTGTTCGATGCCTACGAGCGCGACGGTGCTGCGGTGGCGGCCCTGCTCGATCGCTTCCAGCAAGAGTCCACGGCCCTTGGCGACGCGCCGCTTTCACGCCTGCGCGAGAAGTTTTCGAGCTTCAGCGTGGACGACGCCACCATTCTGGAAGTGATTCGCGAGGCGCACCAGCGCACCGGCGAGATGCTCGACCCGCACACTGCCACCGGCTACCGCGCCGCCGAACGTGCTCGCAGTGACCAGACCACGCCCATGGTGACGCTGGCCACCGCCCACCCGGCCAAGTTCGCCGAGGCGGTGGTCAAGGCGGGCTTCCAGGGCGTGCCGCTGCCCACCCACATGGACGACCTGCTCGAGCGCGAGGAGCGCTACACGGTGCTGCCCGCCAGGCTTGAAAGCGTGCAGCGCTTCGTGGCCGACAACCGGCCCCCGGGGTAGTGACCGACTTGAGTGCCGCCCCCGCCACGCTGTTGCAAGACGCCAGTCGCCCCCGGCTGACGCCTCGTCCCCTGGACGAGGCGGTCTACGCCCGCGCCCAGCAAGAGGGTCTCTCGGAGCTTCAGGCGAGGCTTCTCGCCTCGCGCCTGCCGGGCTACACCGAGCCGCTCGCACCACTGGTGTCGCCGAGTCTTCGCTATCTCGCCCACCCGGAGAAGCTGGCGGACGCTCGGCGCGGCGCCGAGCGCATCGCCAAGGCCGTCGCCGAGGGCGAGTCGATCGGCATCCTCACCGACTACGACGTCGACGGCATCACCTCCCACGTGGTGATCCGGCGCACCCTGGTCGAGCTTTTCGGCGTGCCGGAAAAGCGGCTTCACAGCCTGATCGGCCACCGCATCAACGACGGCTACGGCATCAGTCTGCCGCTGGTCGAGCGCACGCTGGCGCTTTCGCCGCGCCCGAGCGTGGTGATCACCGCCGACTGCGGGAGCAGCGACGAGCCGCGCATCGCGCGCCTGAAGGCAGCCGGCATCGACGTGGTCGTGAGCGATCACCACGCGCTGCCCCTGGCCGGCCCGCCGGAATCCGCCTACGCCTGCATCAACCCGACCCGCGAGGACTGCGACTACCCGGACAAGACCATCGCCGGCTGCATGGTGGCCTGGCTTCTGATGTCGCTGGCCCGCGGCGTGCTGATCGAGTGGGGCGAGCTGAACGAGGCCACGCCCAAGCTTTCGCCCTGGCTGTCTTATGTGGCACTCGGCACCGTTGCCGACTGCGTCTCGCTCGGCGCAAGCCCCGCCAACCGCGCGGTGGTCAGTCACGGGCTCACGTTGATCAACCGCATGGACGCCGCCTGCTGGCGGGCGATGGCGGCGCGGCTCGGCGCCGACAGCGTGCCCTTCAGCGCCGAGACGCTGGCCTTCCAGATGGGCCCGCGCATCAACGCCCGCTCGCGTCTCGACGACCCCTACGCCGCGCTGCACTACATGCTCGCCGAGAGCGACGCGGTGGCCAACCGCCAGCTCGAGGTGCTCGACCAGGACAACCAGTCGCGCAAGGCGATCGAGGCAGACATGGCCGACGAGGCCAAGCGCCTGGCGCTGCCCGCGATCGAAGCCGGCGAGCCCGCAGTGGTGGTGTTTCTCGAGGATGGCCACGCCGGCGTGCAGGGCATCGTCGCCTCGCGCCTGGTACAGGCCTTCGGGCGCCCGGCGGTGGTATTGACCCGCGCCGCCGCGCCGCACATGCTCACCGGCTCCGGGCGCTCCATCGAGGGGCTTAACCTGCGCGACGCGCTGGCGCGCACCTTCGAGCTCGCCCCCGAGGCGTTGCCGCGCTTTGGCGGCCACGCCGGCGCGGCCGGCGTAGGGCTACCCGAAGAGCAGCGTGAGGCGTTCAAGGCGGCGTTCCTGCAGGCCGTGGTCGAGCAGCTCGGCGAGACGCCGCGCACGCCCAAGCTCCTGACCGACGGTACGCTCGGTGCCGCCCAGCTCAACCTGGCCACACTCGACGAGATCGATGCGCTAGGCCCCTTCGGGCGCGAGTTCGAGGCGCCGCTGTTCCAGGGCGAGTTCATCGTCGAGGCGCTGCGCCCGGTGGGCGGCGAGGGCATCCACCTGATGCTGGAGCTTTCCCTTGGCCCCGTAACCTGCAAGGCGATCTGGTTTCGCGCCCTCACACCGGGCGAGCTTCCCGCCTTCGGCGTCGGCGACACGCTCGCCTGCGCCTTCAAGCTCAACCGCAACCGTTGGCGCGGGCGGGAGTCGCTGCAGCTGATGGTGGAGTACGCCGAGCCCCTTTAGAGCTCGGTGGTTCGAACCTCGTACCGACAAGAAAAGAAAGGACGCCGCATGCGCGTGGAAGACCTTCCCAAGGACCCGCACACCCTGATCGAAGACGCCATGGCGATGCTGCTGGGCACGCTGTTCGTGGCGCTCGGGGTGACGTTCTACACCCAGGCGGTGCTGCTCACCGGCAGCACGGCGGGGCTTGCGCTGTTGCTCAACTATCTGAGCGGGTGGGGGTTCGGCGTCTGGTTCTTCGTCATCAACCTGCCGTTCTACTACCTCGCGATCAAGCGCATGGGCTGGAGCTTCACCCTGCGCACCTTCGTCGCCATCGGCCTGGTGTCGCTGTTCTCGGAACTCACCCAGGGCTGGGTGGTGTTCGAGCGCGTGCCCTCGCTCTACGCTGCGGTGATGGGCGGAGCACTCATGGGCATCGGCATGCTGATGCTGTTTCGCCACCGTACGAGCCTTGGCGGCATCAACATCCTCGCGCTCTACCTGCAGCAGCGCCACGGCCTGCGGGCGGGCTACGTGCAGCTCGCGATCGACGCCGTGATTCTCGCCGTCGCGCTCACCCAGCTGCCGCTGGATCGCGTGGCGTTTTCGGTGCTGGGCGCGCTGACGCTGAACCTCATCATCGCGCTCAACCACAAGCCCGGGCGCTACATCGGCGTCAGTTGATGCCGCCCTTCCAGAACCAGGCGACGATCAGGCCGATCAGCGCGAGACCGGCGAGGTTGACCAGTAGCGTCATGCGTTCTTCTCCTGGGTGGGTGTCCAGCGCCGCAGGCGGTTGGCGTTGCCGACCACGGTGATCGAGGAGAGCGACATGGCAACGCCTGCGATCATCGGCGAGAGCAGGGTGCCGGTCAGCGGGTAGAGGGCGCCGGCAGCGATGGGAATGCACAGCACGTTGTAGCCGAAGGCGCCGACCAGGTTCTGCTTGATGTTGGCAAGCGTCGCCCGGCTGATCTCGATGGCCGAGGCCACGCCGTGCAGCGAGCCGCGCATCAGGGTCATGCCGGCGCTTTCGATGGCGATGTCGGTGCCCTGGCCGATGGCGAAGCCGACGTCGGCGCGGGCCAGCGCCGGGGCATCGTTGATGCCGTCCCCCACCATGCCCACCACCTCGCCTTCACGCTGCAGGCGCTCGATCACCGCGTGCTTCTCCTCCGGCGCCATGCTCGCCTGGAACTCGCTGATGCCGGTTTGCCTCGCGATGGCGGCGGCGGTGTGCTCGTTGTCGCCGGTCAGCATGATCACCTTCAGGCCATCTGCCTGCAGCCGCGCGACCGCGTCAAAGGCGTCGCTGCGCAGCGGGTCGCTGACGCCGAACAGCGCGATCGGCGCGTCGCCTCTGGCAAGGTAGACGAGGGTGCGCGCCTGCGCCTCCAGCGCCTGCACCCGTGATGCGGCGGGGGCGAGATCGACCCCGGCCTCCTCGAGCAGCCGGGCGCTGCCGAGCAGCAGCCGTTCGCCGTCGGCGGTGTACGCCC
>NZ_JAMZBD010000138.1:0-7108 GCF_024158685.1 Halomonas sp. 707D4
GTTGCGGGCAAGCTCGGCAAGAAAGCCGAGCCCGCCGACGCTGTCGAGCTGGTCGCGGGCTTCCAGGGCTTCCGAGAGCGTCACCACGTCCAGGGGCTGGCTGGATTCCGCCAGGTGAATCATCACGTTGAACACCAAACGGTGCTCGTAGCGGTAGAAATCGTCCGCCACCAGGCGCTCGGAAACGCTGTCCCAGGCCTGGTTGTCCAGCATCAGTCCGCCCAGCACCGACTGCTCCGCCTCGAGCGAGTGCGGCGGAAGCTTCAGCGCGGCGGTTTCCTTGTCCGCGGAGGACTCCTCCATGGCGGGCTCCTTTCAAAAAAGCGCAGACCGGCACGATGACCGAAGGGCCATCATCTTAATCAATGAACCCCGCCGCCGACCAGCGCCGGCGAAGGCCCCGGAACGGCTTTCGAAAACGCGCCGCTTTCGAAAACCGACCCACAAAGTTGATTCGAAACATCAACCTACGATACCGACTAGCAAATCCGATCGGCAAAACCATCCAGCAAACCCCTTCCACAAAACAAAGGGCGCGGGAAGACCCGCGCCCTTGGGCACTGCTGGAAGCGACCGTGTTACTCGGCCACTACCACCACGCGTACCACGGCATCCACTTCGGCATGCAGGTGCAGGGCGATATCGTATTCGCCGGTCTGGCGAATCGGGCCCTGCGGCATGCGGACTTCGCTCTTGGCGACGTCGATACCGGCGGAAGAGATCGCATCGGCCAGGTCACGCGGACCGATGGAGCCGAACAGCTTGCCTTCGTCGCCCGCTTTGGAGACCAGCGACAGTTCGATGTCGTTGAGCTGCTCTGCGCGCGCTTCGGCTTCTGCCTTGCGCTCGGCGGCCTGAGCTTCGAGCTCGGCGCGCTGTGCTTCGAACGCTTCCACGTTCTCTTTGGTCGCCGGTACGGCCAGGCCGTACGGTACCAGGTAGTTACGACCGTAACCGGGCTTGACGGTGACCTTGTCACCCAGGCCGCCCAGCTTACCAATGTTGTCGAGCAGAATGACTTCCATCTCGTAAACCTCTAGTCAATTGCTGCGGGCAAGGCGTGCGCGAACGTTCGCGAATGTATCGATCAGCCCCAACAGCAGCACAATGAGAATCGTGGGCAAGGTTGTGATCAGCAGTACGTAGAACACTGCCAGCCACAGCCCGTTCATCCCCTTTAATCCAATAAACCCGTGCACCAGCGCGATACCCGCTATCAAAAGCGGCACCCAGCCGACGACCAGCAGTGCCTCGCCACCGAGCAGGACGCCCGCCACGCTCAGAATCATGAGCAGGGCAAGCTCCTTGGGGCTCAGGCGCAGCGCGTGAAACTCTTCACGAAAGCCGCCGGGGTTGTAGAGCCCCGCCTGCCAGCTGCGCCCCAGTGCCAGACACGCAATGGCGGCGAGCAGCACGATCAGGCCGGTCACCCCGCCCACCACCATCGCGGCGAGCGCCTGGGTGTCGTAGCCTTGGCCCGCGAACTCGTCGAGCATGCCGTCCACCTCCGCCGAACTCTGGCGAAGCTGCTCGAGCATGAGCTCCGAGCCCCCGGGCGGGCTGAACACGCCCAGTTGCACCATGAAGGCGCAGGCCAGGGTGCCGATGATTAGTGCCTCGCTCCAGCGCATGCGCTCGCGCAGGACGACGGCCATCAGCGTGACCAGTAGAACGCTCGCCAGCGGTATCACGTCGCCTTGCATCCACCAGAAACCGGCGGGCAAGGCGGCGGCGAGAATCACCGGCAGGGCCGGTGCAAAGCCGCGGCGCAGGGTCACCAGGGCCGCGATGGCCGCGCCCAGCCAGAACAGCCAGGGCACGAGCGTTGCCAGCGCCGCCACGCCAATGGCGTAGGGCGTCTTCTGCATCAGCCATCGCGCCAGTGCCAGCATCACGTTAAGCGCTTACTGGTGGCTATCGGAGTAGGGCAGCAGTGCCAGGTAGCGCGAACGCTTGATCGCGGTCGCCAGCTGGCGCTGGTAGCGTGCTTTAGTGCCGGTGATGCGGCTCGGAACGATCTTGCCGGTTTCGGTGATGTAAGCCTTCAGCGTGTCCAGATCCTTGTAGTCGATCTGCTTGACGCCTTCAGCGGTGAAGCGGCAAAACTTGCGGCGACGGAAAAAACGTGCCATGGAGTAGCTCCTTCAATACGTGCGGTGGATAAACTTAGGCAGTTTCTTCGGTTTCGACGTCGCGCGGCTTGTCTTCGCGACGCGGACGCTTCTCTTCTGCCGGCTTCATCATCGGAGACGCTTCGGTGATCGCTTCCTTGCAGCGAACCACGAGGCTACGGATGATGGCATCGTTGAAACGGAAGATGTTCTCGATCTCTTCCAGAGTTTCACCGCTGCACTCGACGTTCATCAGCACGTAGTGAGCTTTGTGGATCTTGTTGATCGGGTAGGCCAGGTGACGGCGGCCCCAATCTTCAAGGCGATGCACGGTGCCCGAGTTCTCGGTCACGATGCTGGTGTAGCGCTCGACCATAGCCGGCACTTGCTCGCTCTGATCCGGGTGGACCATGAACACGATTTCGTAATGACGCATGGAATCTCCTTGCGGTTTGACAGCTTCCGGTGCGTGCTGGCCGTGGCCGGCATGGCAGGGAAGCAAGGAGTTGACTGAAATGCCTGCCGGTTCGATCTCCGGATTCCGGCCCATCGAACGTCAGGCATCAAGCAGAACTTCGTTCAGAACGTTCATTGCGCGGGACGAACCCGCGCCGCCCGTGACGAATCGATGGGCGTGCGCATTCTAGAAGGGACGCGGTCAACTTGCAAGCTGGCGCTGGCGAACCGCCTCGAACAGACAGATACCGGCGGCGACCGAGACGTTGAGGCTCGACACCTGCCCGGCCATGGGAAGCTTCGCCAGGTGGTCGCACCCTTCGCGGGTGAGCCGGCGCATGCCCTTGCCCTCGGCGCCCATCACCAGGGCGGTCGGCCCCTTGAAATCGAGCTCGAAAAGCGACGCCTCGGCCTCGCCGGCGGTGCCGGTGACCCAGACGCCGAACTCCTTGAGCTTGGAGAGCGTTCGCGACAGGTTCGTCACCTGATACACCGGCACCACTTCCGCCGCGCCACAGGCGACCTTGCGCACCGTGGCGTTGAGCGGCGCGGCGTTGTCCTTGGCGACGATCACGCCGTGAGCGCCGGCGGCATCGGCGCTACGCAGACAGGCGCCGAAGTTGTGCACGTCGGTCACGCCATCGAGCACGAGATAAAGCGGCGGTGTCGCCGCCTGCCAGGCGCGCAGCTTGAGCCACAGAGACTCCTCCCCTTCCGGCGTGAGCGGCGAACAAAACGCCACCACGCCCTGGTGGGCAGCGCCCCCCGTCAACTGATCGAGCACCTCGCGCGGCTGCTCCTTGAGCCTTGCGCCTTTTGCCCGCGCCCGCTCGATCAGAAGGTTCAGGCGCTTGCCCGCCCCCTGCTGGACCCACAGCTCGCGAGGCGCCTCGCCCCGCTCGAGCAGGCTTTCGAGGGCATGAACGCCGTAGACCTCTTCGAGACCTTCCGGCGCTCGAACGCTGGTGCGCGAACCACCGCGCCTGGAGCCTGATTTCATGCTCATCCCTTGTTCAACGGCGGTTTCTTGGGTGCGCGGCGGCTGCGGCGCGGCCCGCGACGCGTACCGATGTCGTCGGCCTTGGTGTCGGGCTTGTTGGGCGAGCGGGTACGCTCGCCGGCCTGGCGCTCACTGGACTGGCGCTTCGGTTTGGGCTTGTCGGCGGCCGGCTCGCGCTTGTCCGCGACCGACTCGCTCGCCCCCGCACGCTTGCGCGGCTGACGGCGCGGGCGCGGCTTCTCGTCGCCCAGCGCGAAGTCGATCTTGCGATCATCCATGTCCACCCGCGCCACCTGAACGGTCAGGCCATCGCCCAGGCGATAGGTGGTGCCGGTGCGCTCGCCCTTCAGGCGATGCTTCTCGGCCTCGTAATGGTAGTAGTCCGAGGGCAGCGAAGTGACGTGGACGAGGCCTTCGACGAAGAAGGTGTCCAGGCGCACGAACAGCCCGAACTGGGTGACCGAGGCGATGGTGCCGTCGAAGGTCTCGCCCAGCTTGTCGGACATGAACTCGCACTTGAGCCAGCTCTCGACGTCGCGGGTCGCCTCGTCGGCGCGGCGCTCGGTCATCGAGCAGTGCTCGCCGAGCTCGAGCATCTGCTCGAAGGTGTAGGGGCACCACTTGCTCGGCGGCTCGACCGGCGCACCCTCGACGCGCACTACGGTGCTGGTCTTGCGCGGGCCACGAATCACCGAGCGAATCGCGCGATGAACCAGCAGGTCCGGGTAGCGGCGAATCGGCGAGGTGAAGTGGGCGTAAGCCTGGTAGGCCAGACCGAAGTGGCCTTCGTTCTGGGGCGAGTAGACGGCCTGATTCATCGAGCGCAGCATCACCGTCTGGATGATGTCCGCGTCGGGCCGGTCAATGATCGCCTCACGCAGTGCCTGGTAATCCTGCGGCGTCGGCTCGTCGCCCCCGCCGACGGAGAGCCCCAGCTCACCCAGGAACAGGCGCAGCTTGTCGAGGCGCTCCGGCGTCGGACGCTCGTGGATACGGTAGAGCGCCGGCAGATCGTGCTTGTCGAGAAAGCGCGCGGTGGCCACGTTGGCCGCGAGCATGCACTCCTCGATCATCTTGTGGGCGTCGTTGCGCGATCTCGGCACGATCTCCTGGATCTTGCGCTCCTCGTTGAAGATGATCGCCGTCTCGGTGGTATCGAAGTCGATCGCCCCGCGCGCATCGCGGGCCTCGCGCAGAAGCGTGTAGAGCTCGTGCAGGTTCTCGATCGGCTTGACCAGCTCCTTGTACTCCTCCCGCAGCGCCTTGCCCTGCTCGCTCTCGGGCTCGAGCATCGCCGCGACCTTGTTGTAGGTCAGCCGCGCGTGGGAGTTCATCACCGCTTCGTAGAAGGAGTAGCGGCTGATCGCCCCGCTCTTGGAGATGTTCATCTCGCAGACCATCACCAGCCGGTCGACGTGCGGGTTCAGCGAGCAGAGCCCGTTGGAGAGAAGCTCCGGCAGCATCGGCACGACCTGGCCCGGGAAGTAGACCGAGTTGCCGCGGGTGCGCGCCTCGTCGTCCAGCGCCGTGCCGGGGCGCACGTAGTGCGACACGTCGGCAATGGCGACGATCAGCTTCCAGCTGCCGGACTTGGTCTTCCAGGCGTAGACCGCGTCGTCGAAGTCCTTGGCGGACTCGTCGTCGATGGTGACCAGCGGAAGCTTTCGCAGATCGACCCGGTGCTGCTTGTCCTCTTCGAGCACTTCGGCGGAGATGGTGCTGGTCTGGTCGAGCACCTCCGGCGGAAACTCCGCGGGAATGTCGTAGCTGCGGATGGCGATGTCGATTTCCATGCCCGGGTCCATGCGCTCGCCGAGCACCTCGATCACCTCGCCCACCGGCTGCACCCGCGTGGCGGGCTGCTGGGTGATGCGTACCGACACCACCTGGCCATCCTTCGCGCCTTCGCTGGCGGAATGCGGGATCAGCACTTCCTGGGTGATGCGCGGATTCTCCGGAATCAGGATGCCGAACTCCGGCGTATTGCTGCGATAGACGCCGACCAGGGTCTGGGTATTGCGCGAGATCACCTCGGCGATGGTCGCCTCGTCGCGACCGCGCCGGTCGCGGCCGCTCACGCGCACCAGTACGTGGTCGTCGTGGAACACGCGACGCATCTGGCGCGGGGGCAGCAGAAGGTCGGGCTTCTTGCCGTCGTCGCGGATGACGAAACCGAAGCCGTCGCGGTGACCCTGCACCTTGCCCTTGATCAGGTCGAGCTTGTCGATCAGCGCATAGGCGCCGCGCCGGTCGCGCAGCACCTGACCGTCGCGCTCCATGGCAGCGAGGCGGCGGCGCACGGCCTCGAGGTGGTCTTCGTCCTCGATGCCGAGCATGCGACTCATGTTCTCGTGGGTGATCGGCTTGCCGTAGCTTTCGAGTGCCGCCAGCAGGTATTCACGGCTGGGGGCGGGGTTGTCGTATTTCTGCGCCTCACGCTCGGCGTGTGGATCATCACTCAAGGTCCAGTACTTCATGCGTTCGTCATCCTTGATGGCGTTTGCGGAAGGCGAAGAAAGGTCGCGCGAACGCGCGCTTTCAATAAGCAGTCATCGAGCGCCGGGCAAGAAGCGGGCGCGTCGGCGTGTTTCAGGGTTCTTTCGTGTTTCATGGTTTTTTTGGTCATGGGCGCAGTATAGCGCCGCCGACTCGATCACCCAACCGCCCAGGCCCTTCATCGCACTTTTTTAAGGCAAAAAACGTCTGGGGGACTTGCATTTAAACCAGGTCAGGGTATCATACGCGCCACTTGCCCAGATGGCGGAATTGGTAGACGCGCTAGCTTCAGGTGCTAGTGACCGTATGGTCGTGGAGGTTCAAGTCCTCTTCTGGGCACCATCATCGTGTCATCTTTTTTCACGGTGTGTGGTGCAACCAGGCAAGTGTTTGTATTCGCCCGGGTGGCGGAATTGGTAGACGCGCTAGCTTCAGGTGCTAGTGACCGTATGGTCGTGGAGGTTCAAGTCCTCTCCCGGGCACCAATCGAATACAGACGACACATGATGCGCCCAGGTGGCGGAATTGGTAGACGCGCTAGCTTCAGGTGCTAGTGACCGTATGGTCGTGGAGGTTCAAGTCCTCTCCTGGGCACCATCCCGCATCATGTCCTTCTCTCATGTCCTTCTCTTGAAATCATCGTATCAGTCGCACCGAGCCTCATCGCTTGGCCTTTCGCGTATCCAGTCGCCAAACGCCTTTCCTTTCTTGCCCCCATGCGTCCAACGCATGCCCCCATTCGCACGTTTCGCTTCAAGCTCACTTGCCATTGGCGTTAGCCTGTTATTGCCATGCACTCGATGCATGAATTACATAATAACGGGAGAACGATATGCCGCATCAGACATTGCGTCCTCTGGTCTTCTGGCCAACTTTCTTGATTCTTCTCGGGGCGGTCGTGGCGAGCTACCTCGACCTGGAAGGCTTTCTGGTGATCGCCAATCGACTCAATGCCAGCATTCTGGAAAACTTCTCGTGGCTGTTCAGCCTGGGCAGTCTTTACCTTCTGATCATGGCGGTCATCGTCTACGCCTCGCCCCTGGGG